>JBBDYQ010000024.1 GCA_040901445.1 Thermoleophilaceae bacterium
TCACTCATTTCGGTTTATTCGCGTCCGGTCGAGACGAGCACTTGGTTAAAGGCCTTGTGAGCCTGCGATTAAGCGATGCCGCTTCGCCCGTGCAGCCTGCTGGCAGCAGGCCCACGTGAGCGAACGGCCTGAGAGGCCGTCTAACGACCTGCACGGCCTGGCGCGAGGGGTTCCGACGCTCGTCACGCGCAAGCGGCGGTGAGGCGCGGCGGTCGGCGCCGCACGGCGCAGCTCTAGGCGCCCCGGGTGGCCGGTCGCCGGTCGAGCGTCGGCAACTGGTACATGAGCTGGCCGGGCGCTACCGTGGCCAGAGGCGCTTGATGTACCCGTCGTAGACGCCGTAGATGTATGGACCAGGGGTCTGCGCTTGACGGAGGATGCGGCCGAGGTTCCCTACAAACCGTTCGGTCTGTTCGGCTTGTTTGAGCTGGGCGTTAGTCAGGCAGAACGCGCGCACGCCTGCATTCGCGAGCGCGTCGCGCTCCGCTGGCCGGCGGCGTATGGCGTCATCCTTCATCAACACCACCCACCCCTGTGTGCCAGCCTCGGCGAGCCACGTTTCGTCGTCAAGGTCCTGGGCGGCCTTCTCCCCATAGATGGAGGCGAGCGTATGGGCAACAAGGCCGAGCTCAGCAAGCGCCGCGACCAGGTGTCTGCGGCCGAGGCTGCGGTCGATGAGGAACTCGGGTTCGCCTGCCATCGTCCGCGACTATCTGCCGCTGCCAGTTCGTGTTTAAGCGGCCGCTCGGGTCGCGACGCGGATCACGTCTTCGACCTCTGGCTCCGGCACCTGAAAGTCGTCGGCTATGTCGGCAAGGGAGTCGCCGGCCACGAACCGATCAACCAAATCCTCCACTCGGGCGCCGCCACTCACAACCAGCGGCAGACCGAACCCACGCCGCGGATTCACGACGACAATCGCATGGCTGTAGGTCGGCAGCTGCAGCTCGGTCGCCCAGCCATCGTCGCCGTAGGTGATCCGCCGTAGATAGTCGCTAACGAGATCGGAGAATTGCTTCTGTCCTGTCCGGACGACCGTTAGCTCAAGCAGGTCGCCGTCGTTCCGCTTCGCCGCATAGTCGTAGAGGACCTCCGCACCATCGGTGTAGAGCCGCTTGGACGCCAACGCGTGTTCGACACCGATCTCGGACTGAAGCAACTCGACGGCAGGCCGGATGCGCTGCATGGGCACGCCCGCGCCACGAAAAGCGGAAAGCACATAGGCCTCGGCAAATCCGATGAACGGAACGTTGGCCTCCCCGCCGACCCCGGTGAAGTACGTGATCAGTGGCTGACGTCGCCCGCTCGGACGAGCCCAGCTGTGAAGCGTGGACTTCGGCATACCCAGGTACCGCGCGGACTCGCGCAGCGTGAAAAGGCCACGGGCTACCCGCGGGTCAGAAGGGTCCAAGCTCGTCTTGCGGGTACGTCGTGCGCTCGTCGGTCTCCCCCGAACGGATCGTTGTTCTTCCCAATGGTAGGGGCGACCTCGGTCGCGCCAGAGCCCCGCTGAAGAGGAGGACACCTAGTCGTCACGAGATGCCCTCGCCGGGCGCGATGACACCCGCCCTGATGCCTCCCACAACCGACCAGCGGCCGGGTCCGGACGCGAA
>JBBDYQ010000025.1:0-125914 GCA_040901445.1 Thermoleophilaceae bacterium
GGCGGTCGGCGTCGCCTGCGGTGCGGATGGTGATGTCGTTCGGGTTCATCGGCGTGCTGCTCCTTCGTGGTGGTCGGGACCGATGCCCGGACTCCATCAGCGCGCCGTGTGACGGCGCGTGTGATCAGACGGCGGCGGCGAACTCGCGTGCAGCGCCGGGTTGTCGGTGGCCTCATCCAGCAGGCGTGCGACTGGGGCACCGCCCGTGCTTGTTTCTGGCGCAGGTATCGGGCCGCGACCAGCCAACGAGGCTACGATCGGCCGTAACGCGATGTCGCTCGCCATCCATCTGCTCGGCAGACCGCACCTCGAGCGCAACGGCGAGCCCGTGGCGAGGCCGCGCGGCCACAAGGCGTGGGGGCTGGTGGCCTACCTCCTATTGAGCCGAGTCAACAAGCCCTCGCGCGAGCACCTCGCTGAGCTGCTCTTCACAGAGGCCGACGATCCGCTCGGCTCGCTGCGCTGGAACCTGGCCGAGCTTCGCCGGGCACTTGGCCCAGCCACCTTGGCCCGCGGCTCCACGGAGCTCGCGCTCCCCCCTGGCACATTTGTGGACATCGACGCCCTGATACGTGGAACGCCGCAGGAGGCGGTCGCGATCCCCGGCCTCGGAAGCGAGCTGCTCGAGGGGATGGAGTTCGGCAACTCACCCGCCTTCGAGACCTGGCTCCTCAATGAGCGCCGCCGTCTGCTCGGCGCGGCCGAGGCGGCCCTCCACGAAGCCTCGCTCGACCGCCTGGCGGCAGGCGAGGCGGCTGCCGCCGTCGGAGTTGCGGCGCGCCTCGTGGAGCTGAACCCCTACGACGAGAACTTCCAGGAGCTGCTCGTGCGCAGCTACTCCGAGGCCGGTGATCGCGAGGCGGCGAATCGGCAGGTCTCGGCCTGTGTGGAGCTCTTTCGGGCGGAGCTCGGCAGGGATCCCGGTGCCGCCCTCTTTCGCGCCGCGGAGGCGAGGCCGCCGGCCCCCGTCCCCGCCGCTGGAGCCGCCGGGAAGCAGGCCGCTCGCGCGCGCCTCGAGGCGGGAAGCTCGGCGATCCACGCGGGCAGCTTCGATCCGGGCATTCGCTCGCTAGATCGCGCGGCGGCCGAGGCGAAGGCGTGCGGCGCGCATGAGCTCGAGGCGGAGTCCTGGCTCGCCCTCGGCACCGCGCTGGTCCACTCGGCCCGCGGTCGCGACGAGGAGGGTGCGAATGCGCTGCTTCGCGCCGCCCGGCTCGCCGAGGAGCACGGGCTGGGCGACCTCGCGGCCGCCGCCCACCGCGAGCTTGCGTACGTCGACATCCTGCAGGCGCGCTACGCCCGCTGCGCCCAGCGCCTGGAGCGCGCAGGCGCGCTGGCCGACTCGGACGAGGAGCGGGCCGGGGTCGAGGCGATGCTCGGCTTGGCGGCCGCGGATACGGGCGCCCACGAGCAGGCCCTCACTCACCTGCGGCTGTCGGTCGAGCTGGCAGAACGCGCCGGCAGCCGCCAGCAGGCGTCGTTCTCGCTCGCGTTCCTCGGTCGCTCCCACTTCCTGCGGGAGGAGCTCGATGATGCCCGAGCGGCGCTCGAGCGTTCGCTCGCGCTCGCGCGCGAGACCAAGTGGGTGGCTTTCGAACCCTGGCCGGAATCCTGGCTCGCCGAAGCCGACCTGGCGGATGGCGAGCTGCCCGCCGGCCGCGAGCGCTTCGAGCACGCCTGGGCTCTGGCTTCCGAGCTCGGCGACCCCTGTTGGGAGAGCGCCGCCGGCCAGGGCCTTGGCCGGATCGCCTGCCAGGACGGGCAGGTCCCCACCGGGCTGCGCCTGCTCGAGGAGGCACGGCGGCGGGCGGGAAGCTTCCCCGACGCCTACGTGTGGGTAGAGGCGTACGCCCTCGCGGAGCTCGCTTCGGCGGCGGTTGCAGCACAACATCGCCGCGCGCCCGAGTGGGTGGAGGACCTCACCTCGCTGGCGGCGCGGACCGGCATGCGCGAGCTCGCGGTCAAGGCGTACCTGCTGCGCGCAGACCTCGGCGATCGCAGCGCCCTCGACTCGGCCGCGATCCTCGTCGCCGAAGTCGAGAACCCGGCGCTCCGCGGTCGCATCGAGGGCCTCCGCGCCACTCTCGCCGCCTGATCCACGGCGGCGCGAGAAAGTCCGGTCGCGCCGTTGTCCGCTTCGCCAGTTCTCCGCCTGATGCGCGTTCGGGTTTGCGAATGCCGACGTTCGTAAAGACCCGTACGAGGATGAGCGCCGTCCCCATCCGCCGTCCCCGCGCGCTTGTGGCCGTGATCGCGGCGGCGGCTCTCGTCGGCATCCCGGCGGCGCCGGCCACCGCCGCCCCGCCGCCCGAGCTTCCCGAGCCCGCTTACGAGACCGTCTCGCAGGAGCTGCTGATCCCGATGGACGACGGGGTCCGGCTCGCCGCGACCGTGGCGCTTCCCTCGCTGGACGGGCAGACGCCGCTCGAAGGTCGCTTCCCCGTGGTCGTCGGCATGACCCCGTACGGCCGCAACGGCGTTTGCGGCTGCTTCCCGCCGGACTTCTTCGCCACGCGCGGGATGGTCGGCGCGGTCGTCGACGTGCGCGGCACCGGCGGCAGCGGCGGGACGCTGGAGGACAACTACTTCTCCCCGCGCGAAGCGCGCGACAGCTACCACGTGATCGAGTACCTCGGCACGCAGCCCTACTCGAGCGGCAGGGTCGGGATGGCGGGCGGCTCGTACGTCGGCATCACGCAGTACCTGGCCGCTGCGCAGAAGCCGCCGCACCTGGCCGCCATCACGCCCGCGGTCGCGATCAGCGACCTCTACCGGGACGGCTTCGCCCACGGCGGGATCCCGAACCTCCTCTTCGACGCCCAGTACGTGGCCGTCCAGGGGGTTCCCGGGGCGGTCGGCGTGAACACGGATCCCGCTCTCGTCGAGCACACGATCGCCGCGAAGCTCGGCCAGTCGGCAGTGGGCACGATCGCGTTCGACTACCTCGCCCGGCCCAACGACGACCCCTTCTACCGCGACCGCTCTCCGATCTATCGCGCCGAGGACATCGAGGTCCCCACGCTCGTGATCGGCGGCTGGCGCGACGGCCTGTTGCGCGGCGCGACCGAGATGTACGAGCGCCTGGACCAGCGGCGTGGCGTGGAGACGCGGCTCTACATCGACCCGTGCACGCACAAGGGCTGCGGCGCGCCGTTCGCCCCGCTGACGGACGGGCCGGGCCGCCACGCCGTCGCCGCCCTCGCGTTCGAGTTCCTGCAGAAGCACCTCGCCGGCGTGGATACGCCCGCGCGACCGCCGGTCGAGCTCTACGTCCAGGGCCGCGACGAGCACGTGAGCGCCGAGGCCTGGCCGCCGGCGACCACGACGTTCGAGCGCCTCGAGCTCGGCCCGGGGGCCATCGGCGCCGGAACGGGCCGCGACGCGCCGTCGACGGAGCAGTTCGTCACCAACCCGGCCGAAGGCCTGAGCATGACGTTCGATCGCTTTGGCACGGTCGCGGCCACGCCCTATGTGCCCACCGACCAGCGGCTCGCGGGAGCGCACGGGCTCACCTTCCGGACGCCGCCGCTCGCGGACGGGCTGACGCTGATGGGGCCGATCAACCTCCGCCTCGTGGCGGCGTCCACGGCCACCGACACCGACTGGCACGCGAAGCTCGCCGACGTCGGGCCGGACGGCAGCGAGTCGATCATCACCGACGGCGCACTGCGCGCGTCCCACCGCGAGCTCGACCCGCAGCTCACGACGCCCGCACGGCCCTACCACACGCACACCGATCCGCAGCCGATCGAGCCGAACCGCTTCTACGAGTACGACATCGAGATCTGGCCGACCGCGTACGAGCTCGAGCCGGGACACAGGCTCCAGCTGCGGATCACCTCCACCGACCTGCCGACGCACATGCCCGGCTGGATCGCCCTCGACCGCAGCGGCCCCGAGGGCGCCCGTATCGAGCTGATGCCGCCCGCCGTGAACACCGTCAGGCTCGACGGCAGCTATCTGCTCCTGCCTGTCGCGGGTCGGTAACGGTGTGCCAAACAGCCGGCGCAGCCGCTCCCGATCAGCGGGATCCTGGGTTACTCTCGTCCTCTGATGAGGCGGACTCGCATTTCTGTCGCGGCGTGCGTCGCTGCGCTGGCGGTTGCCGGCGCCGCGGTGCCGGCCGAGGGCCACTACCGCCCGGTGAAGTCGAAGTGCCGGACCGTGGTCATCACACCTCAGACCGACAACGCGGTCAGCGCGATCAGCGTCCGCAAGATCTCGTGCCGGACGGCGCGCCGCTGGCTCCGCAGCTACGCGACGACCGGCCGGGGCCCGCTCACGCGGTGGCGCTGTCGACGGCGCAGCCACGACCGGGGCCTGTCGCACACCGACCTGCGCTGCACGAGCCGCGGCCGGGTCATCGTCGCGGCTCTCTCGTAGCGCCGTAGCGCTCTCGGTAGCGCGCCCCGCGCGGGTCCCGTTTGCACCCCGCCCGAACCCACGTTAGGGTGAAGTGACCCCGTCGTTCGCGGTCGGGGAAACGCCGGGGAGATCTCGGGGGGCGGCGAGGCGGGGGAGCTGGAGATGCTTGGACGAGCGGGTGGCAGGGGTGGGATGCGCGGGGTCGCGCTCGTGGCGTGCTGTGCGGCGATGACGCTGGGCCTCGGCGCCCAGGCCCAGGCCCAGACCCCGCTCGACGGAGTCGTGGAGGGCACGCTCGAGTCGGTCGAGAAGGCGCCCGGGGAGGTCGGCGCCCTGCTCAACGGCGAGCAGGGGCCCCTCGCCACGACCTCGAACATCCTGTGCCCGCCTGTGTCGGCCATCGACGAGCTGCTCCAAGAGCACCTGGCGGAGACTCCCGTGGGGGCGATCGGCGCCGGCCTGACCTCGCTCGTCTGCAGCGCCGGGCTGCTCGAGTTCGAGTTCCACACCCGCTGGGCGGGGCCCGGCGGGGCGACGCTGGCCCGGACCCACTCCGCGATCGTCGGCGTTCCCACCCCGCTGAACGTGGACGACGATCCCGCGTTCGACCTCAGGGGCACCATCACGCTCGCCGACGGAGACAACGTGGCGATGGTCGTCGAGCGCTGGCCGGGCGAGGGCGACCAGCTCCCGGTTTCCGTCGAGGCCGTGCTCACCGACACCGAGCTGCGCATCATCGGCAGGCGCCACCTCGCGTTCGGCTACGACGCCCGCGAGGACCGCGCGCCAGACCGGTTCAGTCTCGAGACGCCGCTTGACACGCTGCTCGGCCCCCAGGGGGAGTACCGCTTCGACCTCACCCAGCAGGGGCGGGGCGAGACCATCGCGCTCACCGGCGCGCTGTTCGACGGCAGCATCGAGAACCGGACCAACCCGAGCGAGGTCCGTCTCGACTACGGGGCGTCCCCCGACCAGGCGTCGGTCATCGCGCAGCTGGGCGAGACGATCAAGACCACGCTGACCACCAACCGGCCCGGCCCCGCGGAGCTGTCGGGACGCGTGGTGGACGAGACGGGTGAGGACAGCGCCGCCCTCGGCTTCGAGGACCTGCCCTCGCAGTTGACGCTCGAGCTCGACGGCGAGGCGGGCCAGGTCCGCTACGGCGCCTCGGCGCCCGTCAACCGGCTCACCGCCCGCGTCGACACGGCGGAGCCGACCTTCCTCAACGCCCGGCACTTCGACGCCGCCCTCCTGCAGGTGCCCCAGAGCTTCGAGCTGACGGTGGGCCAGGGAGTGACCGGCCTCTCGCTTGTCACGAACGAGGTGATCGGCCAGATCGACCTCAGGGCAAGGAGCGAGAACCGAGCGTTCCCCGCGGTCCCCGACGGCGAGGCCGGCGCGATCCTCGACGCCACCGGCGGCGAGCTGGGTCTGGCCCTGCGGGTGTTCGGGCTGCGAAAGGTCGTCGCGTCCTTCGACCCGATCGCGCTCGAGACGGACATGGAGGGCGGCCGCGTATTCACGGTCGACGCCAAGCTCGAGGACGAGGACGGCGTCACCGACGCGGACGTCGTGCTCGACAAGATGCCCGCCCAGCTGTCCCTGGCGATCGACTCCGAGACCGGCAAGGTCACCTACGCGGCGTCCGATCCCATGGACCGCCTCTCGGCCGTCGTCAGCCGCTCGCAGCCGATCTTCCTCGGCGCGGGCATCATCGACGCCACGCTGCTCGAGGTGCCGGAGGCCTTCGAGCTGACGCTGGGGCAGGACGCGAGCAACCTCTCGCTGGTCGCCGCCGAGGGCGAGTCGATCGGGCAGATCGACATCAGGGCGCGCAGCGCGAACCGGCCCTTCCCGGAGGTTCCTGCCGAGCAGGCAGGCGTGATCCTGGACGCCACGGGAGGCGAGCTCGGCCTGGCCCTGCGGGTGTTCGACCTGCGCGAGCTCTCGGTGGCGCTCGAGCCGCTGCTGCTCACGGTGAAGACCGCGGCAGGCCGTCAGTTCGTGGTGGACGCCAGGCTCGACCAGGAGGACGACGACGGCAATCCGTTGCCGCCGATCCACGCGACCGGTCTCATCGACGAGCTGCCCGCGGACGTCACCGTGGGGGTCGAGGACCTCGAGGCCGGCGGTAGCCGGTTCAAGCTCAACGGCAGCGATCCGATCGCCTTCCTGCGGCTGGCCGTCGACGGGCTGGAGCTGCTCCCCGGCGCCGACTCGGCGGAGCTCGAGCTCGAGGGCATCCCCACAGAGCTGACGGTCGACCTGCCCGAGGAAGGGCAGCTCGCGAGCCTGACCGCCAGCGACCACATCGGCCAGCTGCGGCTGGTGGCCTCCGACGGCAGCGGCACCCTGCCCGCGGACACGCTCCCGGGCGGCGCGAACGACCTCTTCAGCTTCAGCGACGTGCCGGGCGCGTTCGCGATCGGCGTGCGCCTGACCGCGGTACGGCAGCTGGGCGTCAACCTCGACCCGGTCAACCTCACGCTCCAGCAGGACCCGGGGGCGACGCGCCCGATCGGCATCGACGCGGCATTCGACTCGGACGGCGACACCGTTGAGATAGACGGCCTGCTGAACAAGCCACACGCGAGCACGTCGCTGTCGGTGGAGCTCGATCCGAACCAGCCGACCCGCCTGATCTTCGACAACTCCGCGAACATGCAGACCTTCTCGCTGCAGGCGACGGGCCTGTCCGGGATCGACAGCGTCAACGCGACCTTCACCAACCTGTCGAAGGAGATGTCGATCTGCATGGACCCGGGGCCGGCCTGCCAGCGGCCCAACCCCCACGGCGTTCAGCGCTACGGCGGCCCCAACGCGACCGTGGCGTCACTGGACTTCGACGACATGGGGAGTCACGGGAGCGGCACGGGAGCCGCCTTCCGCACCACGCTGAACGCGAACATCGCTTTCGACAGCGGCGATCCCATTCAGATCACCAACCTGCGCTTCCGCAACCTCGGCTTCGACTTCGAGGACGCGAACAACCCCCACGACAGCAACTGCGGGGAAGTACCGCGCATCTCGCTCTTCTTCGACTCGCGCGGTCATCCGTTCGTGATCAACTCGATCAGGTTCCCGCCCACGATCGAGAACTTCCGCATCGGCACGGACACCAACCCGGCGCGGGCGCGGAACCGGATCGCGAGGCTGAACGGCTGGCGGACCGATGGGTTCCTCGGGTGTCTCCAGGGGCTCGACACCTCGAGCGCCGGCGGGATGACGTGCGGCGGCGCCCAGGTCCTCGAGGTCGACACGCTGCTCGGGACGATCAACATCCTCGACTTCCTCGGCTTCCAGCTGGTCCCGATCTGCGGCGGGAGCGTCTCCAACCCCCAGCCCTGGTAGAGACGGGAAGCCGGGGCTCCGCTTCGGAAGCGGGCTTCGCTTAGCCTGGCGCGGCGCAGGCCCGCTCTGGTAGGGTCGCCGCGGGCGACTGGCAGGGGTTGCTTTCGGCTACTTCTTGCCGGCAGGACTCGAATCGGGGGGTAGAGCCATGAGGAAGTCGCTTCGCATGCTGGCCGTCGCGGTTGCGGCGGTCGCGCTGACCGTGTTCGCCGGCGCCGCTGCCGCGGACGATCCGCCGCCGAGTCCGCCGGTCTACCCGCCGCCGGGCGGGGTGACCGACAACCAGGACGACGTGCCGGAGGGGGCGGCGGCACGAGCCGGAGGCGCGACCTTCACCTACGCTGATCTCCAGCACCAGCTCTTCGAGACGCTCTGGTGGGGCCCCCAGTCCGACAGCCTCCCGAAGGTCGCCCTCGACGGTGAGGTCGACGCCGGCGGAGAGACCCTGGCCTTCTCGCCGGACGACTCCAACCTCGGCGCGGGGATCGTCGTCTTCCGGGGCGAGGCGGTGCTCCCCAGCGACGGGGTCACCTACCAGACGCGCGCGACCTTCCGGACCATGAACCCGGACGACAGCCCTCTGCCGATGGTCCCCGCCGCGCCCGCGGGCCTGCCGCCCGAGATCGGCGGCGCCGCGGTCATCCCCAGCGATCCCGGCGACTTCAAGTCCAATCTGCTTCTCGAGGTCCTCGACGGCTCGT
Source organism: Thermoleophilaceae bacterium (assembly GCA_040901445.1). Lineage (GTDB taxonomy): Bacteria > Actinomycetota > Thermoleophilia > Solirubrobacterales > Thermoleophilaceae > JBBDYQ01. The sequence continues at coordinate 8,418 of JBBDYQ010000025.1, forward strand.
GGCAGCCGGCGCTCGACTGGTTCGACGGCAACGACACCAGCGAGACCGAGGACGGGCCGGTATTCAGCTCGATCGGGGCGGCCTTCTACTACGTCCCGGCCAACGAGCTGCCCATCGCCGAGTTCTCCTGGGACCCGCAGACCCCGACGGTGGGCCGCGAGGTGACGTTCACCTCCACGTCGAGCGACCCCGACGGCACGATCGAGGAGACGCACTGGGAGCTCGACGGTGACGGCGACTTCGACGACGCCACCGGCCCCACGGCGACGATGGCGTACCCGGCGCCCGGCGACTATGAGGTCGGCGTGCGGGTGGTCGACGACCGCGACGACGCCACGACCGCCACGGCGACGCTCACGGTCGTGCCCAACGAGCCCCCGGAGGCCTCGTTCACGTACAGCCCGCAGAGCCCCAAGGCGCTCCAGAACGTCACGTTCACGTCCACGTCGACGGACTCGGACGGCACGATCACCGCGACCGCTTGGGACCTGGACAACGACGGCGCCTTCGACGACGCCACCGGCAACAGCGCCTCGAGGACGTTCCCGGAGGCCGGCAACTACACGGTCGGCGTGCAGGTCACCGACGACCTGGGCGACGTCGACACGGCAACTCGGACGGTGACCGTGACGAGCTGTGAGCGCACGGTGGTCTCGCAGACGTTGCGTGCGGTCGGTGCGGCCGCGGGCATCGAGCCGACCGTCCGGTCCCTCAACTGCGACGTGCTGGAGCCGCTCGGGCTGTAGGACATCACGGCGCCGGCTGGCGCTTTGGGAGTGACCCGCAAATCGCGGGGGTATGTTCAGAGCGGATCGATTCCGCGATTGGACAGCCCGCGCGCGAGGCCGGCCCGGAGCTGCCGGATGGCCTGGATGCGCTCCTCGACGCAGGCGTGCCGGCCGAGCGCGCCGGGGCGGTGCGGGCCTTCGCGCAGGCCTACCTGCGGCGGCTGTCCGGAGAAGTCCAGGGCCCGGACGACCAGCTGGCCCGCGAGGTCCTCGCCGCGTTCGAGTTCCTCGAGCGGCGCGGGCGTGACGACGCGCTGGTGCGCGCGGTCAACCCGACGCTGGCGCAGGAGGGGTACGAGCCGCCCGGGTCCGTGGTCGAGACCAACACCGACGACCTGCCTTTCCTCGTCGACTCGGTGACCGCCGAGCTCGAGGCGCGTGGACTCGAGGTCGAGCGGCTGCTGCACCCGATCGTCGGCACGGAGCGCGACGCGGACGGCCGGCTGCTCGACGTGCGCGGCGCCCGCGCGGTGGGCCGGCGCGAGTCGCTCATGCACTTCGAGGTCGACCGCAGGCTGGCGGAGGAAGAGCTCCCCGAGCTCGAGAACGCGGTGCTCGGTGTGCTCTCCGGCGTGCGACGCATCGTGGACGACTTCCCGGCGATGTCGGAGCGCGTCGACCGCATGCTCGCCCTCGCCCGGTCGGGGATGCACCGCTATCCCTCCGACGACGTCGTGGAGGCCGTCTCGTTCCTGCACTGGCTGCGCGAGGAGAACTTCACGTTCCTGGGCTACCGGGAGTACGAGTTCTCCCAGACGACGATCCAGGCGGTGCCCGGCAGCGGGCTCGGGATCCTGGCCGACGCGTCGGCCTCCGCGGTCGCCGAGGCGCGGTCGATCGAGTCGCTGCGGCCCGAGGTCCGCGCGCGCGTGCTCGGCGGCGATCTGCTGCTGGTGACGAAGACGAACAGGCTGTCGCCGGTCCACCGGCGCGCGCGCATGGACTACATCGGCGTGCTCCAGGTGGATCGGGACGGGCGGATCGTGGGCGGGGCGCGGCTGCTCGGGCTGTTCACAGGGCGTGCCTACGCGGCACCGGCCGCCGAGACGCCCGTGCTGAACCGCAAGCTGCGCCGCATCCTCGACGCCGAGGAGCTGATCGACGGAACGCACGACTACAAGGCGGCGGTCTCGCTGTTCGAGTCGTTTCCCAAGGACGAGCTGTTCGCCGCGCCCGCGGAGGACCTGCGGCGCGCCGTGGTGGCGCTGCTCGGGCTGCCCCACTGGCGCGTGCGGATGCTCAGACGCCGCCACGCCGATGGTCGCGGCGCCTCGTTGATCGTGGCGCTTCCCCAGCAGCGCGCCACGCCCGAGCTGATCGAGAGGCTCACGCAGCTGTTCGCCGAGCGCTACGGCACCGGGCGGGTGGACTCCACGCTCGTGCTCGGCGAGGGCGGCCAGGCGCGGGTCCACTACAGCGTTCACGCCGAGGCGGGCGCCCCGGACGTCGCCGCCGGCGAGCTCGAGCGCGAGGTGGTGGCCCTCGCGCGCACCTGGGAGGAGCGGCTGCGCGTGGCGCTCTCCGCGCGCCACGACGCCGCACGCGCTCGCGAGCTGGCCAACCGCTGGGCGCCGCGCCTCGGCCCCGCCTACAAGGCGGCGATCGAACCGGAGGCCGCCGTGCACGACGTCGGCTGCCTCGCGCGTCTGGAGGCCGGGAGCGAGCCCTTCGTGGTCGGCCTGCGCCAAGCGCTGGTAGAGGACGGCCCGCGCACCCGGCTCGCGCTGTACCAGCGCGGGGCGAGGGCCGACCTCTCGGCGGTCGTGCCGGTGCTGGAGGCGCTCGGGCTGCGGGTCGTCGAGGAGCTGCCGTGGGCGCTCACCGCCCCCGGCGGCGAGGAGGTGGAGGTGCACGACTTCGGCGTGCTGCGCTCCGATGGGCGGCCGCTCGACCTCGACGCCTGCGCCGGCCGTCTGGCCGACTGCCTCGACGCCGTGTGGCGGGGGCGGGCCGAGTCGGACTCACTCAACCGGCTCGTGGTGACCGCCGGGCTCGACTGGCCACAGGTGGCCGTGCTGCGGGCCTACCGCAGCTACCGCCAGCGGGTCGGCTCGCGCTTCGGCCCCGGCTACGAGCGCGACGCCTTCGCGGCGCACCCGGAGATCGGGGCGAGGCTGGTCCGCTACTTCGAGCGGCGCTTCGATCCGGCGGAGCCGCGCGACGGCGGGGAGGAGGAGGCGCTGCGCGCCGAGATCCTCGAGCGTCTCGACGGTGTTGCGTCGCTCGATGAGGACCGCATCCTCCGCGACCAGCTCACCCTGATCGATGCCACGCTGCGCACGAACGCGTTCAAGCCCGGTCGCGGGGCGCTCGCAATCAAGCTGCGGTCGGGCGACGTGCCGGGCATGCCACGGCCGGCCCCGCTCGTGGAGACGTTCGTGCACTCGCCCGAGATGGAGGGCATCCATCTGCGCGGCGGCCTCGTCGCGCGCGGGGGCATCCGCTTCTCCGATCGGATGGACTTCCGCACGGAGGTCTTCGGCCTGATGCGGGCCCAGATGACGAAGAACGCGCTGATCGTCCCCACGGGCGCCAAGGGCGGCTTCGTGCTCAAGCGGCGCCCGCCGGACCCCGCCGAGCTGGGGGCCGAGCTCGAGCGCCGCTACCGTGCCTACGTGCAGGCGCTGCTCGACGTGACCGACGACCGCGTCGACGGCCGGCTGGTGCACCCCGAGGGCGTCCGCGTGCTCGACGGCGACGACCCCTACCTCGTCGTGGCCCCCGACAAGGGCACGGCCACGCTCTCCGACACGGCCAACGCGCTGGCGGCCGAGCGCGGCTTCTGGCTCGGCGACGCGTTCGCGTCGGGCGGCTCGACCGGCTACGACCACAAGGCGCTCGGCATCACCGCGCGTGGGGCGTGGGAGTCCGTCAAGCGCCATTTCCGCGAGCTCGGGACGGACGTCGAGCAGCAGCCGTTCACCGTCGTCGGGATCGGCGACATGTCGGGGGACGTGTTCGGCAACGGCATGCTGCTCTCGGACCGGATCCGGCTCGTGGCCGCCTACGACCACCGTCACGTGTTCATCGATCCCGACCCCGATCCCGACTCGGGCTTCGCCGAGCGGCGGCGCCTGTTCGAGCTCGCGGGATCGTCGTGGGACGACTACGACCGCGCGAAGCTCTCCCCGGGCGGCGGCGTGTGGCCGCGGACCGCGAAGGGCGTGCCGCTGTCGCCCCAGGCGCGGGCGGCGCTCGGGACCGACGCCGAGCGCCTCACCCCGGACGAGTTGATCCGGGCGATCCTCCGTGCCCCGGCCGACCTCCTGTTCAACGGGGGCATCGGCACCGTGGTGAAGGCATCCACCGAGCCCCACGCGGCGGCACGCGACCGGGGTTCGGACGCGATCCGCGTCGACGCGCGCGAGCTCCGCTGCCGCGTGGTCGTCGAGGGCGGCAACCTCGGTCTGACCCAGCAGGCGCGCATCGAGTTCGCCGCCGCCGGCGGGCGGGTCCACACGGACTTCATCGACAACTCCGCCGGGGTCGACTGCTCAGATCACGAGGTCAACCTGAAGGTCCTGCTCGGCCTGGCGGCCAGGCGCGGGGAGCTCGACGGCGCCGGCCGCGGGGAGCTGCTGCGCGCGGTCACCGGGGACGTCACGGCGCACGTGCTGGCCGACAGCTACCGGCAGGCTCGGCTCATCTCGCTGGAGGTCGAGACGTCGCGCTCCCGGATGTCGGTCTACGAGGAGCTGATCGCGCGGCTCGAGGACGAGGGCGCGATCCACCGCGAGGCGGACGGGCTGCCGTCCCGCGAGGAGCTGGCGGACCGCCGGCGGGCCGAGCGGGGAATGCTCCGCCCCGAGGTGGCGGTGCTGCTCGCGCACGCGAAGCGCTTCCTCACCGACTCGTTGCTGCGCTCCGACGTGCCCGACGACGCCTCGCTCGAGACGGAGCTGCGGCGCTATTTCCCGCCGGCCGTGGTGGAGCGCTTCGGCCACCTGCTGCCCGAGCACCCGCTCAAGCGCGAGCTCGTGGCCACGCTGGTCTCCAACGACCTCGTGAACTCGCTCGGGCTCGCGTTCGCCTTCCGCCTGGAGGCCGAGCTCGCCGCGACGCTGCCGGATGTCGTGCGCGCCTACCGCAGGGCGCGGGACGTGACGGGCGCGCCGGCACGCTGGGCCGCGATCGAGGCGGCGGCGCCGGGGCTGGAGCGCGACGTCGAGCTCGAGCTGCTCCTCGGGGTGGACGGGCTGGTGGACGCCGCCACGCGCTGGTACCTCCGCAGGCCGCAGGGGGCCGAGCCTGCGGCCGGCGCGGCCGCCGACCGTACGGGCTTCGAGTGCTTGGAGGCGGCCGCGGCGGACGCCCGCGACGGCGAGGCGGCCGAGCGGCTGCGGGAGGCCGGCGTGCCCGCAGCCCTCGCTGATGCCCAGGCGCTGCTGCCCGACCTCCTGCACGCCCCGCAGGTGGTGGACGTCGCGGCGAGGACGGGCCGCGGAGTCGAGGATGCGGGGCGGGCATTCGAGCTGCTCGACGACCGCCTGCGGATCGGCTGGCTGGCGGGCGAGGTCGGCCGGCTGCCCGCCGCCCGGCGGATGCAGCGCTGGGCGGCCCAGGCGCTCCGCGACGACGTGCTCGCGGCGTGGCGAACCCTCGCCGAGCGGGCGCTGGAGGAGGGCTCCGGCGCAGCGCCGGATGAGGCCGTCGAGCGCTTCCTGGCCGGGCGCGAGGACCGCCGCGCGCGCCTCGCCGACCTCGAGCGGGCCCTGACCGGCGACGACGCCGGCGAGATGGAGGGCCTGCTGCTGGCAGTCCGCCTGCTCGAGGCGCTGGCCAGGTAGCCGCTGGTCGGGCGTTCGCGCGCCGCGGCGGCGGGTACACCAGCGAAGACGACGTCCATCGGAGCGAAGGAGCCGCCGTGGCCACCCAGGTCAGCGAACGAAGCACGCCAGGTGGCAGAGGCCGCCCGCGAGACCGAGTGGAGGCTGCCGAGCTTCGGCAGGGAGCTCTTCCTCGGCAGCTTCCGCCTCGACCTCATCCACCCCCAGCCGCCGCTCGATCCGCAGGCCGTGGAGATGGGCGAGCGCTTCCTCGAGCGGCTGCGCCGCTTCCTCGACGGCGAGGTGGACCCGCTTCAGATCGAGGGCGACGCAAAGATCCCCGAGCGCGTGATCGAGGGCCTCAAGGAGCTCGGGGCGCTCGGGATCAAGGTGGACGAGGAGTACGGCGGCCTCGGGATCTCGCAGGTCTACTACAACCGGGCGCTGATGCTCGCCGGTTCCTACCACTCGTCCCTCTCCACCCTGCTCTCCGCGCACCAGTCGATCGGCGTGGCCGAGCCGCTGCGGCTCTTCGGGACCGACGAGCAGAAGCGCAAGTGGCTGCCGCTGGTCGCGCGCACGCACATCTCCGCCTTCATGCTCACCGAGCCGGACGTGGGCTCCGACCCAGCCCGCCTGGCCGCGACCGCCCGCCCCACCGAGGACGGCTCGGGCTATCTCATCGGCGGCCGCAAGCTGTGGGCAACCAACGGCGTGATCGCCGACGTCGCCGTGGTGATGGCTCAGGTGCCCAAGGACGGGGGCCGGGGCGGGATCTCCGCGTTCATCGTCCCCTGCGACGGCCCCGGCGTGACCGTCGAGCACCGCAACGAGTTCATGGGCCTGCGCGGGATCGAGAACTCGGTCACCCGCTTCGACGACGTGTTCGTGCCCAGGGAGAACCTGATCGCGCGCGAGGGGGACGGGCTGAAGGTCGCGCTTGCCACCCTCAACACCGGCCGCATCGCCCTGCCCGCCATCTGCGTCGGCACGGCGAAGTGGGCCACCACCGTCGGGCGCGAGTTCGCCGCCGAGCGGGTGCAGTGGGGACAGCCGATCGGCAAGCACGAGGCCGTCGCGCACAAGCTCTCCTTCATCGCGGCCACCGCGTTCGGCCTCGAGGCGGTGCTCGACGTGGCGAGCCGGCTGGCCGACGACAAGCGCAACGACATCAGGATCGAGGCGGCGCTCGCCAAGCTCTACGCCTCCGAGCTGGGCTGGCGCGTGGCCGACGAGCTCGTCCAGGTCCGGGGCGGCCGCGGGTTCGAGACGGCCGCATCGCTGAAGGCCCGCGGTGAGCGGCCCGTGCCCGTCGAGCAGGCGCTGCGCGACATGCGCATCAACCGCGTCTTCGAGGGCTCGACCGAGATCATGCACCTCCTGATCGCGCGCGAGGCGGTGGACCAGCACCTGCAGGTGGCCGGCGACATCCTCGAGCCCGACGTCGAGCTCAAGGACAAGGCAAAGGCGGGAGTCAGGGCCGGGGCCTTCTACGCGCGCTGGCTGCCCGGCCTGGTGGTGGGCAAGGGGCAGCGCCCCGGCTCCTACGACGAGTTCGGCGAGCTGGCCGGGCACCTGCGCTTCGTGGAGCGCACCTCGCGCAAGCTTGCACGCTCGATCTTCCTCGCCATCGGGCGCTGGCAGGCCAGGTTGGAGAAGAAGCAGGCGTTTCTCGGGCGGATCGTGGACATCGGCGCCGAGCTGTTCGCGATGGCCTCCGCCGTCGTGTACGCCGCGACGATCGCGAAGGAGCATCCCGAGCGCGCGGACGAGGCGAGCGAGCTGGCGCATCTCTTCTGCCGGCAGGCGCGCCGCCGGGTCGACGCGCTCTTCGGCGAGCTCTGGTCGAACGACGACGAGGAGAACTACCGGGCGGCGCAGCGGCTGCTCGACGGCCGCTACGCCTGGATCGACGAGGGGATCGGCGACCCGTCCGGCGAGGGCGCGCTCATCGGGGAGCAGACCGAAGCCGTTTCCTCCCGATAGATCCGGTGCCGCGGGGCTCTCGCGGCCGGGTGAATATGGGCCATCTCCCAGTGTTAACACAAGGGCAAGGAGCCATTTGTCAGACTGCGCTTCGCATGCGCCGACTGCTCCTGCTCGCCCTTGCCGTCACCGCGCTCGTCGCCTCCGGCTGTGGGTCCGATGACGATTCCGGCGCAGACGACGGGGCTGCGGCCGGGCCCGCGGCCACCGAGACCGCGCCCGCCGAGGAGCAGCCCACCGCGCCGGCGGAGGAGGACGACGCCGCCGAGCGCGAGGGCACCACCATCAAGCTCGACGACAGCCAGTTCGGGCAGGTCATCTTCGACGAGGACGGGCAGGCCATCTACCTCTTCGACAAGGAGACCTCGGACACCAGCGAGTGCTACGACGACTGTGCCGCCGAGTGGCCGCCCGTCCTCACCGAGGGCGAGCCGCAGGCGGCCGACGGAGTCGACGCGAGCCTGCTCGGCACCACCGAGCGCGACGACGGCACCACCCAGGTGACCTACAACGACCACCCGCTGTACTTCTACGCGCACGAGGGCCGCGACGAGGTGCGCTGCCACAACGTGCCGGGCTTCGGCGGCATCTGGCTCGCGTTGGGCGCGGACGGCAACCGGATCAGCTGAATCGCAGCTCGCCGGCACGCGCGAGCGCGCCGCCCTGAGCCAGCCCCGCGGCGATCACCGCCGCGCGCGGGCCGCGGTCCATCAGGTTCGTCCCCATCGCCGCCACCGACGCCCGGTCGGGGTTGATCGTGGTCACGCTGGCGCCCCGGCGCCTCAGGGCGAGCGCCTCCGCCGCCGCCACCGAGCGCGACACCGGCCCGATGGCGCCGGCGGGCTCGGCGATTGTGGGCCGCATCGACCCGGTGGGGTTGAGGCACAGCACCCGCGAGCCGCGCACGACCTCCGCCGCGTCCATGTTCGTGGGGCTCCAGGCGCCGCCGTCCACGTAGCTGCGGCCGCCGGCGCGCACGGGCCGGAACACGCCGGGGATGGCGCACGAGGCCAGGACCGCGTCCGCCACTCGCAGCTCGGGCGCGCCCGGCGCCCCGAACATCACCCGCCGGCCGCTCTCCAACTCGACCGCCGATATCAGCAGGCGCCCGTCCCAGCGCACGCCGAGCTCCTCGATGGCCTCGCGCAGCTCCGCCAGCGACCGGCGGCCGGCCGGCACCCGCGCGAGCGCCGCCCGGCGCAGCACCGCTCCCCCAGCGGCCGTCGAGCTCAGGGCCAACGAAGCGAGCGGTGCCGCGGCCGTGCTCCAGAGGCCGGCCGCCGCCTCGAGCACGCGCTGCGAGATCCCAAGACGGGCGCCGGGAAGCTCGCGCTCCGCCACCGGAGGCTGCTCCGGGAGGCGGCCCAGCCGCTCGCCGGGGCGGACGCCGGCGGCCAGCGCCGTCGCCACGATCGACCCGGCGGACGTGCCCACGAAAGCGTGGGACTCGCGCGCGTCGAATCCGCCGGGCTCGTCCAGCCCCGCGAGCACGGCGTTCATCCAGGCTTCGCCGAGCACCCCACCGCCGCCCAGCACCAGCACGTCGGGCGGCCCCGTCATCGCCCAGCGTCGATCGGGATGCGCAGGGCGTTGGCCCACAGCCGCGTCACGGTGACCACGAGCGACTCGTGGCCGACGGGCCCGACGAGGTGCACACGATGACGATCGCCCGGCGCGAGCTGCGCGAGCAGACGCGCGAGCGGGAGCCGGCCGCCGCGCCGGCCTGAGTCAGGAGCCCGCCGCCCGCAGGACGCCGGCGATCTCGTCCAGCGCCGCCTGCTCGCTCTCGCTCACCGGCTTGCCCCCGATGCCGAGGAAGCCGCCCTCCTTGTGCGAGCTCGCAACGCGCTCGGCGAGCTGCTGCACGAACTGCCTGTATGCGTCCACCTCCTCGGCCGGGGCCTTGCTCTCGAGCACCTCCACGGCCTCGCGCAGGCGCTGCATGCTGTTGCGAGCCAGCTCGTCGGCCGACCCCGAGCCCAGCGCGGCGGGGTCGACGTCGGGCCGCGACGAGACGATCTCATCGAGCAGCTCGCTGGTGCCTTGGCCCTCGCGCGTCTCCGTATACGCCTTGGCCATCGACAGGCTCTCGCGCAACGTGCCGCCGCGCTCGGCGGCCATCACCCGCAGGCCCGCCATCGGCGGCCCCTGCAGCACCGTGGTCCACTCCTCGGCGTTGAAATCGGCCTTCTTCATCGTTGTGCTCCTGTCGGTCGGGCGCGGCCCGCTCAAACCCTCACCACGCCCAGCGCGAGCAGGAGCAGGACCGTCGCGATCAGCGACACGGCGATCGAGCCCATGCACCCGAGGCGGTTGGAGAAGAAGAGCAGCAGGCCCACCGGCATACCCGCCGGTGGGCCCGCTCACACGTCTAGCCCATCACCGACCGCACCAGCGGGGCGTACCCGCCGCTGTGGCCCGTGCGGTTGGGGTGGTAGCTCGCGTCCACGGGCCACGTCAGCCCGTTGAGCCACTCCGTGTCCGAGCACACCGCGTGCCCGACGAACGGCGGGATCGCGTCCTTGAAGCGGAACTTCGCCCCCTCGGTCGCGACCTGCGCCTTTGTCTTGTCGCGCAGCAGGTTGGCCGTCTCGTTCAGGCGGGTCATCTCAGAACCGCTGAACCACGTGCCCCCGTTGCAGTCCTCGCCCATGAACAGGCGCGGATAGCCCAGCACGATCACCGTGGCGTTGGGCGCGCGCGACTTGATCGCGTTGTACACCTGGTTGAGCCTGCCCGGCAGCGTGTTCCGGATGTAGGCCTGCGCGTCGTCGATCGCCCCGTTGCAGTTGGACGACCACCACGGCTGGGCGCACTCGATGATCACGTCCGAGAAGCCGGCGTCGTTGCCGCCGATCGTGATCGTCACCCAGTCGGTGCCCGAGTTGAGCGGGCCGAGCTGGTTGTTGAGCACGTCGCCCGTCCTCGCGCCCGAGCACGCCGTGAACGACAACGTGGTGCTGGGCCGCTGCTGGTCCACGAGGTACGGATACGCGTACACGCTCCGCTTGCTTTCGCGCCTGACGTATGCTCGGCCCCACCGATCGCGGCGAGGGGAGAGATCGATGACTGACCTCTACGACTACATCGTCGTCGGCGCGGGCTCGGCCGGCTGCGTGCTCGCCAACCGGCTGAGCGCGGACGGCTCACGCGTGCTGCTGCTCGAGGCCGGCGGCTCGGACCGCAAGCTGCAGGTGCGCGCGCCCGCCGCGTTCCCCGCGCAGTTCCAGACGGCGGTGGATTGGAACTACATGTCCGAGCCCGAGCCCGGCCTGCACCACCGCCGCCTCTTTCTTCCGCGCGGGCGCATGCTCGGCGGCTCCTCCTCCATGAACGCCATGCTCTACATCCGCGGCAACCGCGCGGACTACGACGCCTGGGAGCACGAGTTCGGGGCCGACGGCTGGGCGTACGACGATGTGCTCCCCGCATTCCGCCGCTCCGAGCACAACGCCGAGATCCGCGACGAGTTCCACGGCACGGGCGGCGAGATGCACGTGACGCGCAAGCGCTGGCTCTCTCCCCACTGGGAGCGGTTCGTGGAGTCCGCGGTGGCGGCCGGCGCCGAGCGCAACGACGACTTCAACGGCGCCCGCCAAGACGGCGCCGGCCTTCTTCAGACGCTCACCAAGGGCGGCCGCCGCTGGTCGGCCGCGGACGGGTTCCTGCGCCCGGCGGCAAAGCGCGAAAGCGTTGACGTGGTCACGGGCGCGCTGGTGCGCCGCGTGCTGCTCGAGGGCGATCGCGCGGTGGGGGTGGAGTACGAGCGCCGCGGCCGGTCCCAGGCCCCGCGGGCCGAGCGCGAGGTGATCCTCGCGGCGGGCACGTACGGCTCGCCACAGCTCCTGATGCTGAGCGGGATCGGCCCCGCTGCCCACCTGCGCGAGACGGGCATCGACTGTGCGGTGGACTCGCCCGCCGTCGGCGAGCACCTACAGGAGCACCCGCTCGCCTTCCTCAACTGGCGCTCGAACGACCCGCGCACCCTCGACGACGCCGCCCACCCCAAGCACCTCGCGCTCTGGCTGGCAGGCGGCCGGCGCGGCAAGCTCTCCTCGACCGTGGCGGAGGCCGCATGGCACTGGCGCTCCGACGACGGCCTGCCGGCGCCCGACTTCCAGCTGCTGTTCGCGCCCGTCTACTTCTGGGAGCACGGCTTCCGCAAGACCGGCGCGCCGGCCATGACCATCGGCATGTCCTACATCCGCCCACGCTCCCGCGGCTCGGTGCGACTGCGCTCGGCCGACGCGGCGGACCATCCCCGGATCCTCAACAACATGCTCGGCCACGACACCGAGGTGGGCGCCTACCTGCGCGCCATCGAGACCGTCCGCCGGCTGGCACAGACCGAGCCGCTGGCGGGGCTGCTGGGCGAGGAGCTCAACCCCGGCGACTCCATCCGCACCAAGGACGAGCTCACCGCGTGGCTGCGCGCCACGTGCGAGCACATCTACCACCCGAGCTGCACCTGCCGCATCGGCGCCCCGGGCGAGGGCGTGGTGGACGCCGAGCTGCGCGTGCACGGGGTGGAGGGGCTGCGGGTGGCGGACGCGTCCGTGATGCCGCGGGTCACCTCCGGCAACACGCACGCGCCCACGGTGATGATCGCCGAGCGCTGCGCCGAGTCCGTGCTGCGCCCCGCTCGCACTCCCGCCGAACCCGCGCAGGCGGGCGCCGCCTAGCTCACTCCGGGCGCGCGCTGGCCCGCGGGAGGCTGGCGCAGCGCACCCGCATGGGATAGGTCTCCGGCGTCTGGACCTCGTGGCGGTGCCAGATGATGTCCACGGGCCCGCCGCGCCTGCGCCGGCAGCGCAGCACCACCTCCGCCTTCTTGTCGCCGCGCACGCGCACGTCCACCCGCCAGCTGCGCTCGGCGTAGCGCTTGGCGCGGGCGATCACGTAGACGCCGTCGGGCTGCTGGACGCTCGTGCGCGGGTAGCTGGCGCACTTCACGCGCAGACCGGTGCGGTCGGGCGCGTCGACCTCCCGCTTCCACACCACCCGCTTGTTGCGCTCACCCGGGCGGCGGCAGCTCACCGACACCAGCGCGGGCCCGGAGCCCTTCACGCGGATGCGCAGCCGCCAGCGTCCCCGCCTGTATCGGTCGGCTTCGGCGCCCACCCGCAGGTTCTCCGACCGGTCGCCGTCGTCGGAAGCCTGCGCTCCCGAGAATCCCGGCGGCACGTTGCAGTCCGCGCTCGGGCACAGGAAGCGGTTGAGGTTCACCGTCCACCACGGCAGGCCGCGGCCGGGCGGGTCCCAGTAGTCGTCGCTGCCGTAGTCGAAGTAGCGGGCGTGGTAGGCGCCGTCGGCCACCTGTGGCGAGCCGGGGATGCACATGGTGTCCTCGATCGCGTCCGTGCAGTGGCCGCCGCTCGCGTGTGGCGCGCTCGACAACACCGCCCCGAGGTTGTGCGCTATCTCGTGCCGCACCGTGCTCGCGCCGCAGAACCCCTCGCCGTTACGGAAGACCACCGCCACCTTGCCGCCCAGGTTGTTGAGGTTGCCGGCGTGGCGGGCGGGGTCGTCGTAGAGCATCGCCTGGCCGCAGGCTCCGCCCGGGCCGGGGCCGTCCAGCCACACGACCCAGTTGCGCGTGCGGGCGGCCGACTCGGCGCGGCTGTCGCCGCCGCGGATCACGCCGAAGCCGGCTGCGTCGAGCGCGTCGGACACGGCGCCGAGCGTTCCCTCGGGCGTGCCGGCCAGCCGCGCCAGCTCCGCCGTGGTCTGGGGAAGCCGCAGCACGCTGATGTCCAGATACGCCGGGCCGCAGGTCGTGCCCATGTCGAAGCGGATGGCGCGGCCGCGGATCGCCTCGATCAGGTTTGACGCGGCCATTGCGCTCGTCTGGATCCCGTTCGCCACCGCGGGCAAGCGGGCGCCCTTGTCGCTCGGGTGCGCGTACACGGCATGGAAGCGGTGGGCGCCGTTGCTCAGCTCGTTCTGCTTGTTGTCGCCGGCGCTGGGCGCGCCGCACCAGCGGGCCGGCAGCCGGCTGCTGGCGCCGGCCCGTCCGCCGGCCGCGCGGGCACGGGAGCGGGGTGCAGGCTCGCCGCCGCGGTCGATCGCGGCGGGGTCGGGCCCGTGGGTTGCCGGCTCGCCCACGCCGTGGGCGAAGGACGCCGCCGGGAGCGCCGCCGAGAGCGCGAGTGCCATGAGAATCAATCGCCGCATCGGCGTTCCCCATCGGCGCCACCCCCGGGGGTCCCGTTAGCCGGGCCCCCTCGAAGCTCCCCCATCCGTCCAGAGGATCTAAACCCGAACGGACATAGGACGTCACCAAGGCAGGGACGTAGCTCCCGACAAGGGCAAACCCGCCGCGAGGCGGGGACGCAAAACCAGGGGCCTCGGCGATCGCCGAGGCAGCCCAGTCGCCGAAGGAGGCACGGATGTCACAGCACCCCCGGAGGCACGGACGCCTCTACATCAAGCTCCTCGCCGCGGTGGCGTGCGCGGCGGCGCTGCCGGCGATCGCGCCGGCCGCCGAGGCACGCGGCCCGCTGGCCACGATCGTCCAGGACGACGCGCAGCTGCTGCAAGGAAGCGACGCCCAGGTGGCGGAGCGGATGCGCATGCTGCGCTCACTGGGCGTCGACCGCGTTCGCCTGACCGCCAACTGGTCGGTGCTGGCGCCGGACGGCGACAGCCGCAGCGCGCCCGCGTTCGACGCCGCCGACCCGGGCGCCTACCCCGACCCGTGGGGCTTCTGGGCCAACCTCGACCGCGCGGTGCGCCAGGCGCACGCGGCGGGCCTGGAGCCGATGATCGACCTCGGCTTCTGGGCGCCGCTCTGGGCCACGCAGGGCGACCCGGGCGAGGGCCGCGCTGTGTGGAACGTGGATCCGGCCGCCTACGGCGACTTCGTGAAGGCGGTGGTGCGCCGCTACTCGGGCGCTTGGGCGCCCGAGCCCGAGGAGCCCGAGCAGCCGGCCGCGCCCGAGCAATGCGAGAACGAGGAAGAGGCATCACAGGACCAGGCGCTGCTGCTCGGCCTGTTCGGCTCCGGCGCCGACGCGCGCGCGCCCGAGTGCCGGCGCCGGCCCGAGCGCGAGCCGGCGCAGCAGCCCGAGCGGGCCGCGCCGCTTCCCGAGGTGTCCTGGTGGACGATCTGGAACGAGCCGAACCACCCCGGCTTCCTCCAGCCCCAGTGGAAGGCCCACGGAGACGGCCTGCGCCCGTACTCGGCGCACCTCTACCGCCGCCTCGTGCAGGTGGCCTATCCCGCGATCAAGGGGATCATGGCCGAGAGCACGGTGCTGATCGGCGGCACGTCGAGCACCGGGGCGCGCTGGCAGAACGACGTGCAGGACGGCACGCCGCCGCTGGAGTTCCTGCGCACGCTCGCGTGCGTGGACAGCGACTACGAGCCGCTGCGCGTGCCCGAGTGCGACGGCTACCGCCCCGTGCTGGGCGACGGCTTCTCCCACCACCCGTACTCGCTCATGCATCAGCCCGACCACGAGGACCGCCGCCATCCCGACGACGTGCGCATCGGCGGGCTCGAGCGGCTCACCGACGCGCTCGACCTGCTCGCGGACGGGCGCCGCATCGACGGCAGGCTACGCGACGTCTACCTCACGGAGTTCGGCTACGAGACCAACCCCCCGGACCCGAAGAAGCCGTGGGGGCTCGACGAGCAGGCGCGCTGGCTCGCCTGGTCCGAGTTCCTGGCCTACGACAACCGGCGGGTGAAGAGCTACCCGCAGTTCCTGCTTCGCGACCTGGGCACCGTCTCGGCTGCCGCGGCGGCCCGCGGGAAGCGCCCCTACGGGGACTGGCAGTCCGGCCTGCTCTTCGAGGACGGCTCGCCGAAGCCGTCGCTCACGAGCTTCCGCTACACGCTGCACGCCACGTGCGTGACCGCGCGGGTGCGCCGCAAGTACTGGCGCCGCGGGCTGTCGCGGACGATCCCGCGCCGCGTGGTCATGCTCTGGGGCCACGTGCGCCCGGGCAGCGGCCGGCGCGAGCTCACCGTGGGCATCGAGCGCCGCGGCGAGGAGGGGAGGGCCGCGACCGTGACGAGCCGCGGCCGCGCGGCCCGACGCCGCTACACCGCGCAGAGCTCGGCGCGGGAGCCGTTCGCCACGAACACGTGGGGCTATTTCCGCCGCTACGTGCGCTTCCGGCGCGGCGCGGAGTACCGCGTGCAGACCGCGGACGGCAAGGCGCTCGGCCTGCCCGTCGCGCCGGTGGACTGCGAGCGCGAGCCTAGGAGGTGAGCCTGTCGCGCTCGCCGTCGCGGCCGCTCGTGATGCCGCGGCGCTCGGCGGCGGCGAGCAGGGCGACGGACACGGCGACGGCAGCCACGAAGCCGATGAAGTTGAGCTCGAACACGTCGCCCGTGTCGATGAGGTTGGCGATCGTGCCGCCGATCACCGAGCCGATCAGGCCCAGGGCCAACGTCCAGAGCAGCCCGATGTGCTGCTTGCCCGGCAGCAGCAGCCTGGCCAGCAGCCCGATGATGAGCCCCGCGACTATGAATCCGATCATTTGCGCCTCCTGACGGCTTGGAAGTACGGTCCCATTACCCGGGTGCCGCGAGAAGCAAGCGCGCCGCGGCTCAGCCGCAGGAGGTGACCGTGCGGCCTCCTCCGCTGAGGGCGATGTACTGCGCGCTGAAGCACATCGCGCCACCACCGTTGATCAGCTCCGCGAGCGCGTTCGCCGGGACGGTGTAGCCCCAGAAGATCGGCGTGATCGAGCAGGAGCCGCTGTTGCAGGACGCCGAGCTCGAGTGGCCCGGAAGCAGGACGCTGAGGAGGATGTTCTGCGCCGACACGTTCACGCTGATGTGGTTGGCTGCCACCGGCGGGCTGCAGTAGGCGTTGCCGCTCCCGCGGACGTAGCGAGAGCCGTCGCCGTTCTTGCTCACCGCGATGGTCCCCTCGACCCCGCAGGCCGCCTGCGCCTGCGACGCGCCAACCGCGCCGAACCCCAGCGTCGCCAACGTCAGTGCCGCCACCAAGCACGCCCGCTTCCCCATCCGCATCGCTTCGCGCCTCCCCAGGCTCGTGGACATGACGACCCTAACGCGGACGATCGCGTGCGCGCAACCGCGCTCGCATCACCCGCGTTGTGCGACGAACAGGCTCTGGACCGCGCGCCCCAGCCGCCCGCGTTCGTCCCACAGCGCGGTGTCTGACATGCCCACGCCGTGGTCCTCCGGCAGCGTCACGGCGTCCAGGCACACCCACTCGCCCGCGGGCAGCCGGTGCAGGTGCACGCTGAGGTCGGTGTTGATGAAGACGTAGTGGGAGTGATCGAGCACCGCGCTGACGCCGTTGCCCGAGTCCGCGGCCACGAGGACGCGCTGGAGCGGCGTGGGCTCCTCACCCGCCACGATGGCCACTCGAGGGCGCATCCAGACCATGGCCGGCCCGGGGTCGAGGAACCCGCCGTGCACGAAGCGCACGTCCATGGCGGTGTGGTAGCCCACGTCGTGCCCGGTGTCGAAGAACGGCGCCGGCGAGGCCGTCTCCGGGCCCGGCGGCGGCTGGGCCTCCACCCCCGGCAGGTCCGCGGGCAGCTGCAGCTCCGCGGTGCGGATCCGCCACGCGGTCGCGCGTACCACCACGCGCCCGTCCTCTCCGGCCAGCTCGGCCTCCAGCAGCTCCACGCTGCGCCCTGGGCGTGCCACCCGCGCGCTCACCCGCAGTGGGGCGATGGGCACCGGCCCGAGGATGTCGTAGGTCACGCGCGCCACCTGGGCGTCGCCGCGCTCCTCGCAGCGCTCGAGCGCCCGCCCCATGAGTGCCGCGGGCGGCCCCGCATGCTGCGCGCCGGGGTCCCAGGGGCCGCGCGTGAGCTCGCTGGGGATGAACCGCTCGCCGTCGGGTTCGAAGAAGGCGTCGGCCAAGCTAGGTCGGCGGGCGCAGCTTTTGGATGATCGAGCGCGTGCGGTCCACGATCTCGCCGCCCGGCAGGCCGAGCACGCCGCCGATCTCGTCGCTCGTTGTGCCGTCCATGAGCATCCCGAACACCGGCAGCTCGTCGGCGTCGAGCCTGCCCGTGGCCTCCTCGAGCAGCTCACGCGGGACCGGCGGCAGCACGCTGTTGCCGCGAGCCACCAGGCGGATGGCCTCGAAGAGCTCGTCGGCGTCGGCGCCCTTGGAGGCGATGCCGTCGGCTCCCGCCGCCAGCGCCGGGATGGCCAGCGCGGCGTCCGCGTAGGCGGAGTAGATGAGGACGCGCGGAGGTTGCTCGCCTGCCTTGATCCGCCGGCACAGGAGCAGGCCGTCCTCGTCCGGCAGGTGGTAGTCGGCCACGACGACGTCGGGCTGCAGCCGTTCGAGCTCGGCGAGCGCCTCGTGCGCCGAGGCAACCGCGCCCACGGGCACGAGCCCGGGCTCCGTGCGAAGCACGGTGTGCAGGCCGGCGCGCAGGGCCGGGTGATCGTCCACGAGGAGGATGCGGATCATGTGGGGTGCCCGTCCGCGCCGAGCGGCACGTCGAGCCGTACAACGGTGCCACATCCGCCCGGCCCGGGCTCGACCGAGAAGGAGCCACCGAGGGTCTCCGCGCGCGCAGCCATCGAGCGCAGTCCGTGAGAGCCGGGCCGGGGCCGCTCCGGCAGGCCGCGCCCGTCGTCGGACACGACCACCCGCAGGTGGTCCTCGTCGCCCGCGAGCTCCACCACCACCCGCCCCGCGTGCGCGTGCCGGACGGCGTTGGTCATGGCCTCGCCCGCCACCCGGAAGGCGTGTGCCGCGACGAAGGTGGGCAGCTCGGGCACGTGGCCCCGCACCTCGATCGGCACGCCACCGGCGGAGGCGAGCTCGTCGGCGCGCCGCCGGACGGCGTCCTGGAGCCCGCGCCCCTCGAGCGGGGTGCGCAGCTCGCGCAGGCTCGTCTCCATGTCCGCCGTGGCCGCCCGCAGCTCGCTCATCGCCTGATCCACCCCGGCGGCGGCGGGCTCACCGTCGAGCCCACGGCGGAGCGAGCTCAGCACGAGGTGGGCGGCGTGCACGCGCTGCTTGGCGGAGTCGTGCAGCTCGAGCGCGATCCGCCGCCGCTCGGCCTCGATCTCGAGCCGGGCGGAGCGCTCCCGCTCGGCCAGCAGCTCGCCCGCGCGAGCTAGCGCGAGCGCCACGAGGATCGGCATCAGCAGATGGGTCGAGAGGCTCTCCAGGCGCGTGGTGCTGCGCAGCTCCGCCACGTCGACGCCCGTGGCGATGGCCACGCCGAGGTAGGCCAGCATGAACGCGACGCCGATCACGAACGCCTGCCGGAGCCGCGAGCTGACGGCCGGGAAGACGAGCGAGCTGAGAGCCATGAGGTAGAAGGGGCTGCGCCACTCCTCGGATGCCACCACCAGCGCAAGCGTGGCGGCCACGTCGAGCGTCCACACCAGCGGCGCGTGCTGGAGCCGCCGCCAGCCCCAGGCGGCAAGCGCGCTCACCGCTCCGTAGCCGCCGCCGATCCAGATGAGCACGGCGTCGTGGTCGGTGACGGTGTGCGCGAGGAGGAGCGTGCACGCGACCGCGGTTGCCAGCAGCCGCGCGGTGACGAACAGCGCCAGCCAGCGGTTGGGCCCGCGGGGGATCACGAGCCGGCCGGCGCCTCCAGGACTCGATCGGCGATGGCCTTGAAGAAGTCCCAGCGCGTGATGATGCCCCGCACCTCGCCGCCGTCGGCGATCGGCACGATCAGCACGCGGTGGTGGAGGAAGATCTCGGCGATCTGGGCGTCGGAGTAGTCGCTGGGCACGTCCACGTGCTCGGTGTTCATGTGGTCGCCCACCGGCTCGAGCTCGCACTCGCGTCGCAGCTCGAGCGCGTCCTCGGCCGCCTGGCTCACGAACGCGGCGTACTTCAGCTCGCGCAGGTAGCCGGGGAATGCCGCGGTGATGAACTCGCGCTCGCCGAAGATGCCGGCCAGCCTGCCGCGGTCGTCCACGACCGGCAGCGCCGCCACCTTCGCGTCGATGATCTGCCTCACGGCCGCGCCGACCTCCTGGTCGGCGCGGAGGATCGGGACCTCCCGCTGGATCTGTTCGGCGAGCGAGCGGGGCATGGGGCCTCCTCAGAGATACCGCAGGACGACGTAGAGCGTCGCAATCGTCATGGACAGGAGGGTGGCCGGGACACCCACTTTCAGGAACTGGATGAAGGCGATGGGCCGCCCCGCCCGGCTGGCCATGCCCGCGGCCGCCACGTTGGCGGCGGCGGCGATGAGCGTGAGGTTGCCGCCGAAGCACGCGCCGAGCGCGAGCACCCACCAGTACGCGTCATCCGCGGAGTCGGCGCCCTGGAGCTGCTCCACCACGGGGATCATCGTGGCGGTGAACGGGATGTTGTCCACGACCCCCGACGCGACCGCCGACACGCCGAGGATGCCGAGCAGCTCGGCGCTGCGGTTGCCGTCGGTCACGCTGGCGATCCCGTTGGCCACCTCGTCGATGGCTCCCGTCTCCTCCAGCGACCCCACCAGCACGAACAGCCCGAGGAAGAAGAACAGCGTGGTCCACTCGATTCCCTCGAGCGCCTTCTCGACGGGCTGGCGCGTGACGAGCAGCATCACCGATGCCCCGGTGAGCGCGACCGTGGCCGGCTCGAGATGGATCGCCTTGTGTATGAAGAAGGCGAAGATCGTGAGCAGCAGGATCGGCATCGTCCGCTTGAGCTCGTCCATGTCCTCGATCGACTTGGCGGCGTCGAGGGAAAGCACCTTCTCGCGCGCCTCGGGACGGATCTGCAGCCTCGACCTGAACATGAGGTAGAGCATGCCGGTGACCGCCACGAACGCGACCGCCGCCACCGGCGCCAGGTTCACGATGAAGTCGATGAACGAGAGGTCGGTCGCGCCGGCGATGAGGATGTTCGGGGGGTCGCCGATGAGCGTGGCGGTGCCCCCGATGTTCGACGTGATGATCTCGATCAGCACGAGCGGGATCGGATCGATGTCCAGCGTGTCCGCCAGCAGGAACGTGATCGGCACCATCAGCAGCACCGTCGTGAGGTTGTCCAGGAACGCCGACAGCACCGCGGTCGTGGTGGCCAGCGCCAGCACCACGGCGAGCGGGCGCCCTCGCGCGAGCTGGCCCGCGCGGATGGCCAGGTAGTTGTAGACGCCCGTCGGCTCGGTGAGGCGGACGATCAGCATCATCCCGGCCAGCAGGCCGATGGTGTTGAAGTCGATCGCCTCGACGGCCTGCTCCTGGTCGATCGTCTGGGTGACGACCACGAGAGCGGCCCCGATCAGCGCGATCTTCGTACGGTGGACCCACTCCGCCGCGATCAGGACGAGCGCGACCAGGAAGATGCCGACGGCGAGTGCCACGAGCAGAGGAGACTACGGAGAGGACGGCGAGGGCGGCACCCGGCGCCGGGTTGCCCTGACGCCGGGTGCTCGGGCAGGGGGGTGCCCTCGCCTACCGGTGTAGGTGCCCATTCGGGCCCGTGGCTACACACGCAAGGTCGCGTGCACCCTCTGGCGCGCCAAAACAACAGCGGCTAGACTGCATGACCACATAGTGCCGGGCCAGAGGCAGGGGGCCTGTCATCGGGGGTTTTGGGGAGCCCGATGCGGGAAAGCCGCGGTCGAGCCAAACAAGGAGGTCATTTGATGGAACGGCACAGCCGTCGCCGCGCGACGGCGGGTGCGACGTTGGTGGGGGCCATGGGGGTCCTGGTCGCACTTCCGATGTTCTCGAGCGCAGGATTGCTCGAGGACGTCCAACGCGGCGTACAGGACACGGTCACGCCGGTGCAGCAGACGCTCGAGCGAGCGCTGACTCCACCGGCCCAGCAGGTCCAGAAGGCACCCGCACCCGCGCCCGCAGCGGCGCCTCAGCCGGCGCAGACTCCGGGCCAGGGCACCTACCAGCCGCCACTGCACGGTGCCAATCCGCACGGGCACGGAACTGCGGTGGTGGGCGATATCTCTCCCAGCGAGCAGCGCCCGCTCGCAGGCGATCCCGCGGGAGCCGGCGACGGCGGTCAGGCCCGTGAGGAGATCATCGTCGGGCGGGCCCGCGGCGAGGAGGAGGCGGATGGGACTTACCACGGTCACATCACGATCGTCTCGCTGTTCGGCAACGAGCTGCTCGGGGTCGACACGCAGGACGGCCAGACCGGCAGCGGGCCGCTTCAGGCCCTCGAGGACGCGGTCCTCACGCCGATCTGCGACGCCACCACGATCTGTCTCGACGTGCTGAGGGCGGATTCCACGACCACGTCAAGCGGCTCGACGAACAACTTCGCCGTGGCCACGGCGACGATCGGGGATCCCAATGCGCCCACGGTCTCGGCGCGCGCCGTGGAGACCAACGGCAACATCTCGCAGGACGCGAACTGCCAGACCTCCCACGGCGACAGCACGGTCGCGGACGTCAACCTCGCCGGCAGCGCCGTGGCGGACGTCGCGCAGTCGAGCACCGACTCGCGTGCGTGCAACGACGGAACGCAGACCCAGTCGAACAGCTCGTCGGTGATCGGGCTGGGCGGCACGGGCATCCCGCTGCCGGTTGCGGGCTGCGCGGACGGCACGCCGGACTCGGCGTTCACGCCGCTCGCCCCGCTCGCGTCGATCGTCTGCAACGCCGACGATTCGGCGGGCACGGGCGAGGCTCTGGCTCAGGCGGGTGTGCCCTACGGCGTCCGTGAGGCCCTGAGCATCTTCGCGCTCGAGGCAGGCGGCACGGCACTGGTGAAGGCCACCACGTCGGCTTCCGAGTCGCGCGCGGAGGCCCCGGGCGGCGGTGGTCCCACGACCCCCACCGACACTCCGGAGTGCTCGGACGGGATCGACAACGACGGGGACGGCCTGATTGACCTGGCCGACCCGGATTGCGACTCCCCGACCGACGACTCGGAGTCCGGCAGCAGCGGCCCCGGCGGCCCCGGCACGGACCGCGAGACGCGCGGCGAGACGGAGTGCTCGGACGGCCGTGACAACGACGGCGACGGCCTCATCGACCTCGATGATCCGGACTGCGAGTCCCGCAGCGACGATTCCGAGGACGGCTCGGCCCGTGACAGCGGTGCACCCGAGTGCTCGGATGGGATCGACAACGACGGCGACGGGGAGATCGACTTCCCCGACGACCCGCAGTGCGAGTCCCGCAGCGACGATTCCGAGGGCGGCGGTGACACCGCGGGCGCCACTGCCCGCGGCGACGGCGACGAGCTCCCGGTGACGGGCGTCGAGCTGCTGCTGATCGCGCTCCTGGGCGCGGTCACGCTGGCCGGCGGCCTCGCGCTCCGGCGCGCGACCGAGAGCTGGGAGGGCCGTAGCGCCGCGTGAGCGGCCGGCTCTCCCTGCCTGACGATCCGAAACGCAGGAGCGCGGCGCTCGCGGGCGCCGCGCTCCTCGTCTTTCTGGTCGTCGCGATTGCCGTGAACGCCCTCTCCGGCGGGGGCGACGACGACACGCAGCTCGCGCCGCTGCCGGCGCCGCCCGCGCCCGAGGTGGAGGGCGTCTTCAACGATCCCCGCGTGGGCGTGATCGCCAGTCGGCCGGAGGGCTGGGACGCCGAGCGGCGCAGGAACGCGGTGCGGCTCGTGAGCGAGGACGAGAGCGTCGTGGTCTCGATCTCCTCGCCGGCCCGGGCGCGCGAGTACGAGGGCGTGCTCGAATCCGCCGTCGGCGCGCTGCAATCGCAGTACTCGGAGGTGGAGGTGGGGGAGGGCGACGGGCGCACCATCGCCGGGCGGCCCACGGCGAGCGCGGTGGTCTCCGCCACCAACTCCAAGGGCACCGACCTCCGTGTGCTGCTCGCCGCGGTCAGAGGGCGCAGGGAGGCCTACCTCGTGCAGGTGTTCGCGGCCGAGGGCGCGGGCGCACGACGGTTGGCCGAGGCGCAGACGATAATCGGCTCCCTCGACCTCCGGAAGTGAGGAAAGTGAGGGGCATTGGACACGTTTGACATCCGCAGCCTCGACCTCGAGCCGCGCCACCCGCGGGTGCTGCGCTCGGACGAGGAGGCGCGCGCGATCGCGATCAACCTTCCCGCCGGGGAGGAGCTGCAGGACCACCAGGTGCACGAGCGGGCCTGGCTCGTCGTGGCCGACGGCCAGGTGGAGATCGGCCAGGACGGGGCCACCATCACGGCCGGGCCGGGCTTCGCCGCCCATTTCGAGCCCAACGAGCGCCACGAGGTCCGCGCCAAGGCCGACGCCCGGCTGCTGCTGATCCTCGCCCCCTGGCCCGGCGAGGGCCATCCGAGCCGTCGCTGAGGCGCTCCTGCCACAATGCGCTTCGTGGACCCGTCCCGCAAGCGGAAGGTCAGGCTCATCTCTCTGCTCACGGTCGCCGTGCTGCTGGCGGGGGCATTGATCTACACGAGCTTCAGCGCCGCCACCGAGCAGCGCACGCCGTCGCAGGTGCTCGGCGCCGCCGCGGCGGGGGAGACCTACGACCTCGGCGGCAAGGTGGTTGCCGACTCCGTCAGACAGGATGGCGAAGAACTGCTGTTCCGCGTACGCGATCCCAAGGGGGACGCCACCGTGGCGGTGCGCTACAGCGGCGCGGTGCCGGACCCGTTCCGCGAGGGCCGCGAGGTCATCGTCACCGGGCAGATGCAGGACGGCACGTTCGTCGCCGAGAGGGACTCGCTGGTCACCAAGTGCCCCTCGAAGTTCACGAACGAGCAGCAGGCCAGCAGCTCCTAGTCGGATGGCCTGGCTCGGCTCCGCTTGCCTCTTCGCCGGGCTGCTGACCGCGCTCTATGCGATCGGCGCCTCGCTCTACGGGGCGCGCACCGGTGAGCGGCGCTGGGTGGCGTCGGGCCGCCGGGCCATCTTCTGCCTCGCCGGCCTGCTGACCGTGGCCATGGCCGTGCTGGAGGCCGCCTACCTGCGCTCGGACTTCTCGTTCGCGCTCGTGGCCCAGAACTCGTCCGAGGCCACGCCCGCCTTCTACAAGATCACCGCGATGTGGTCGAGCCAGGAGGGCTCGCTGCTGCTGTGGGTGTTCCTGCTCTCGATCTATGCCAGCGCGGTGCTGCTGGTGGTCCGCAACCGGCTGCGCGAGATCGTGCCCTACGCCCAGGCCGTGCTGGCCGCCATCGCCACCTTCTTCCTCTTCCTCGTGGTGTTCCCCGAGAGCCCGTTCGCCACCCTGGCCGCCGTCCCGGCGGATGGCAACGGGCTCAACCCGCTGCTGCGCCATCCGGCGATGATGATCCACCCGCCGATGCTGTACACGGGCTACGTCGGCTTCTCGGTGCCGTTCGCCTTTGCCATCGGCGCGCTCATCACCCGCCGCACGGGCGCCGACTGGATCGCTGCCACGCGCCGCTTCGCGCTCGTGGCCTGGACGTTCCTGGGCTTCGGGATCATGCTCGGCGCGCTCTGGTCCTACGCCGAGCTCGGCTGGGGCGGCTACTGGGCATGGGACCCGGTGGAGAACGCCTCGCTCATGCCGTGGCTCATCGGCACCGCGTTCATCCACTCGGTGATGATCCAGGAGAAGCGCGGCATGCTGCGCATCTGGAACGTCTCGCTGGTGATCGGCATGTTCGTGCTGTCGCTCCTGGGCACGTTCCTCGTGCGCTCGGGCATCCTCGACTCGATCCATGCGTTCGGGGCGTCGACGCTGGGCGGCCCGTTCCTCGGCTTCATCGTGCTCGTGCTGGTGGGCTCGGTCGCCCTGGTCATCAGCCGCCTGACCGACCTGCGATCCGAGGCGCGGCTCGACTCCATCCTGTCGCGCGAGGCCGTCTTCCTCGGCAACAACCTCGTGCTCGTGGGCCTCTGCTTCGTGATCTTCTGGGGCACGTTCTTCCCGCTCATCTCCGAGGCGCTGAGCGGGGAGGAGGCGAGTGTGGGACCGCCGTGGTTCAACCGCTACACCACGCCGCTCGCCCTCGTGCTCGTGCTGCTGTCGGCCGTGGGGCCGGTGCTGGCGTGGCGGCGCGTCAGCTGGGCCAGCCTGCGCCGCGCGGCAATCGCGCCGCTCGCGGTCGTCGCGGTCGCGCTCGCCGCGATGCTCGCTTTCACGCCGGCGGCCGAGAGCGTCACGTCGCTGCTCATGTTCAGCTTCGTGGCGCTCGTGCTGGGCGTGGTGGCGCAGGAGTTCTGGCGCGGCACCCGCGCCCGGCGGGCGATGTCGGGCGACCCCTGGCCACTTGCGCTCGTCAACCTCGTGGGGCGCAACCGTCGCCGCTATGGCGGCTACACCGTGCACGTGGGCATCGCCCTGCTGTTCCTCGGCGTGGCGGCCTCCTCCGCGTTCGTGGAGCAGCGCGACGCGCGGCTGATGCCGGGCGAGAGCACCACGGTGGGCGACTACACGATCACCTATCGCGAGCCGCTCGCGCGGGTGCTCGACGACCGCTCGGGCACCGGCGCGCCGCTCACCCTCGGGGCCCAGCTCGTCGTGCAGAGGGACGGCGAGCGCTTCCTGCTCGAGCCCTCCCGCAACTACTACGGTGCCGACCAGCCCACGCCCGGCGCGCCGCTGCGCGCCTTCTTCGACGGCGAGGCCACGAGCGAGGTGGACGTCCGCTGGGGCCTGGTGCGCGACTTCTGGGTGGCCGTGCAGCCCGACCTGCGCACGCTCGAGGAGCCGATCCGCGAGGGCGACGAGCGCTTCGCCCAGCTCGGCGGTGACGTGGGGGGCCTGCTCGTGGCGGCCCTCGCCGAGCGCTTCACCAACACGCCCTCGCCCGTGAACGTGCGGGCGCTCGTGTCGCCGCTCGTGGCCTGGATCTGGATCGGCGGCGGCATCATGGTGCTCGGAGCGCTCATCGCCCTCTGGCCCACGGGGCGGCCGCGGCTGGGCGGCGTGTACGCCGCCCGCGTGGGGCGCGACGTGCGCGAGCTCGCGCGCGTGTAGTGGAGTACGCGCTCGCCGTCATCCTGCTGCTGGCGCTCGTGGCGCTCGCCGTCTCGCGGCCGCTGCGCACGGCCGAGCGGGACGAGCGGACGGAGACCCAGCAGCGCGACGAGCTCGAGGCGGCGAAGGAGGCCAAGTACCGCGAGATCCGCGAGGCCGAGCTCGACCGGCGCACCGGCAAGCTCGCCGAGGACGACTGGCGCGCGATCGACCGCGAGCTGCGCGCCGAGGCCATCGCCATCCTCAAGCGCCTCGACTCGCTCGGCTGACCGCTACCCTTCTGCCGCGATGCTCGAGTCCGCCCTCAACGCCTTCCAGGTCTTCCTGTCTGTCATGCTCATCGTGCTCGTCCTCCTCCACTCGGGGAAGGACACCGGGCTGTCAGGCGCCTTCGGCGTGGGCACCGGCGGCGGCCCGTTCGGCGGCGGCTCGCTGGTGGAGCGCAACCTCAACCGCTGGACCATCGCGTTCGCGCTCGTGTTCGTCGTGAACATCATCGTGCTGCTGAAGATCTAGTTCAGCGTCCAGAACCCGTCGTAGCCCACGTGGCGTTCCTGCGCCACGCGTCCCAGGCGCTCGCGGGCTTCCTCGAACGGGATGTCGCAGACCACCGCCACCTCCTGGGTGGCAAGGGGCGTGCCGGTGAAGCGCAGCACCTCCTCCACCGACTCCGGCGGCTTGAGGCGGTCCACGCCGGGCACGAGGTTCGCGAGCACCACGTCGTAGGCGGCGAAGGGCTGGAAGCCGGGAACGGCGATGCGCACGCCGTCGGAGGCGCGCACGATCTCGTACGACGGGCAGGTGTAGCGCCGTCCCCCCGACCAGTTGGCCAGCTTGTGGTCGAGCACGCGCGCGGCCTGGATGGGCGCCCGCGCCGCGGCCATGTCGTCGCGCAGCTCGCCTTCCACCGCAGGGTCGTCGATCCAGCGCGCGAGCTCGGCCGGGTCGATCCCGGCCTCGCCGGCGGCGCCGTCCACCGTCGCGGGGTCGTCGAGCAGCTCGCCGGAGAAGTTGCGCACCCGCAGGCAGCGCAGCAGCCCGCGCATGCGCTCGGGCGCGTGGAGGCGGGTGGCCACCACCGCACGGCAGGCCGGCGCCGTGGCGGCCATCCGCGGGCGTTCGCCGGTGTCGATCGGCATTCGGTGGTCGTGGGCGATCCGGGCGAGGGCATCGGCCTGCTTCTCGGGCGTGAAGCCGCGCGCCTCGTAGTCGGAGGGATCCTCGGCGAGCACCACCATCCGGGCCTTCCACTCGATCCCGTCGCCGTAGAGCCAGGACAGGCGGCGCCGGAACGGCTCGGCCGAGTAGGCCCACGGGCAGCCGGGGTCCGTGAACTCCGTGATGCAGACGTCCGCCACCGGCCGGAGTGTGGCAGCCTGCCTGCGGTGGCCCCGCTCCCGATGCCCGCCGTTCCCGGCGTGCGCCACCAGCACGTCGCGGTGGACGGCGTCCGGCTTCACGTGGCGGAGGCCGGCTCGGGCCCGCCCGTGGTGTGCCTGCACGGCTGGCCGCAGCACTGGTGGGCGTGGCGCCACCTCCTCACGGGGCTCGCGGACACGCACCGCGTGATCTGCCCCGACCTGCGCGGCTACGGATGGTCGGACGTGCCCGCGGGCGGCTACGAGAAGGAGCAGTTCGCCACCGACCTGCTCGGGCTGCTCGACGCGCTCGGGCTCGAGCGCGTGAACCTCGTGGGCCACGACTGGGGCGGCGTCGCGGGGTTCTTCGCGTGCCTGAGGGCGCCGGAGCGCTTCGAGCGCTACCTCGCCCTCAACACAGGTCACCCGTTCGTGAAGCCTTCGCTGCGCCGGCTGCTGTCGCTGTGGCGCTTCGCCTACCAGCCGCTGATGGCGGCTCCGGTGGTGGGCCCGCGGCTCGCGCGCGGGCCGGTGCCACGCGCGGTGGCCCGGTTCGGTGCGCGCGGCGCCTGGACGGAGGCGGACCGCGAGATCTACCTGGCCCCGTTCCGCGAGCCCAGCCGCGCCCGCGCGGCTGCGCTCACCTACCGCACGTTCCTCACGCGCGAGATGCGCCAGATGCTGGGTGGCCGCTATCGCGGCCAGCGCCTGCGGGTACCCACCCTGTTCGTGCACGGCGCCGCGGACCTGGCGCTCACCCCCGACCTCGTGGGCGGCGCCGAGGCCTACGCCGACGACTACCGGCTCGAGCTCGTCCCGGGCGTGGGGCACTTCATCACCGACGAGGCGCCGGACCTCGTCCTCGAGCGTGCACGGGACTTCTTCGCATAGCGTTCAGCCGCCGCGGCCCGGCGGCCTATCTCGCGGCCGACAGGCGGAAGACGTCTACGGGCGCGGCCACGCCCCTGACCTTCAGGGTGCCCGCCGAGGCCCAGTCGAATGACGGCCCGGCAGCGTGCACGGCGTCGGACGTGGCCACGAGCTCATCACGCCCGGCAGCGGCCAGCAGCCGGGCGGCGAGGTTCACGGCGCCGCCGAAGTAGTCGCCGTCGCGGGTGATTGCAACGCCCTGGTGCACGCTGGCGTGCACGCCGGGCATGCCGTCCTCGCGCATGCCGTCGATCACCCGTGAGCCGGCGGCCACCGCCTCGTCCGCTCCCGGGTAGGTGAGCATGTAGCCGTCGCCCAGCGACTTCATGAAGCGGAAGCCCGTGCCCCGGCCGCGGGTCACGACGTCGGTGAAGCGGTCGATGGCCTCCACCGCGGCGGCGTCGCCCTCCCCGTCGGCGTAGGCGGTGAAGTCCTTGAGGTCGCAGAAGAGGAATGCGACCTCCACCGCGCCGGGCAGGTCGCCGCCGGGGACGCCGGACTCGGCCTCGCGCACCGCGGCCTGCGCCAGCTCGTGCTCCACCCAGCGCCGGTGCACGCCGACGATCAGGGGATCGGCCAGGGGGAGGAGCCGCGCGAACGCGGACTGCACGGCGCCGAGCGCGGCCACCGGATCCTCGCCCTCCGACCGCAGCCGGCGCTCCACATGCACCCGGAAGACCTGAAGCTCCGTCTGGGCGATCCGCTGGAGCAGCCGGCCGTAGACGCGCGCCACCTGCACGCCGACCTCGACGGGCCACAGCTCCTCGAGGGCCTTGAGCTCCATGAAGACCTGCGCCTCCTCCGGCGTGAACGCCGGCTCGCCCGGAGCCGGAGGCGCGAGCCCGTACGCGTCCATGATCTGACAGATCTGCTCCACCGTGGCGCCGCCCGCGGCCTCGATCTCCGCCGCGCTCACGCTGCGCTCCTCTACTCCCGGCAGCAGGATCGCGTCGAAGATCGCGCTCTCGGGGTTGCCGCGCTCCACGGCGCGGTCGATGGCCCCCTCGGCGATGCCCAGCTCGCGCAGGCGCCCGACGATCTCCTCGTCCTCAGCCATCGTGGGGAGTATCGCGGCCGGTCCCGAACGACCCCGGCCGGGCGGCTGTGGCCGCTCGTGCGTCGCGCCGGGGCAGGGTGTGGCCGGACCACACCCGGCGCCCGGATGCGGGGCTATAGTCGCCCGCAAGGAGGCGTTGAGCATGGCCACTTCGATACTCCCGAGGGAAGACGAGCTGGAAGATCTGGTCCCCCGAGAGGGCTCGATCCTCTGGCGGAAGGCCGGGGACAGCCGGATCCTCTCCGGGGCCGGGTACGCGCTGCTGCTCCAGGTGTCACACCCGACGGTGGGCGCCGGCGTGGATCAGCACTCCGACTTCGCCGCGGACCCCTGGGGCAGGCTGTTGAGGACGCTCGACTACGTCCACGGGACGGTCTACGGCGGCCCGCGGCTGGCGGGCGAGATCGGGCGCCGCGTCCGCAACCTGCACAAGGACATCAAGGGCTCTAAGCCCGACGGGCAGCCCTACCACGCGCTCGAGCCCGAGGCCTACGCCTGGGTGCACGCCACCCTCGCCAGCTCGATCGTCGACGGGCACCGGCTGCTCGGCGCCGCTCTGAGTCCCGCCGAGGCCGAGGACTTCTGGCAGGAGTGGCGCCGTCTCGGGCGCCTCGTCGGCGTGCGCTACGGCGACCTGCCCGAGCACTGGGCCGGCTTCCGGCCGTATTTCGACAGGGTCGTGGAGGAGGAGCTCGAGGACACGCGGATGGTGCACGTGGTGTTCGACACGCTGGCCGAGCCGGCGCCGCCCGAGATCCCGGGCCTTCACCCCGCGTTGTGGAAGGCGCTGCGGCACCCGATGGGGCGCAGCATGCAGCTCGTCACAGCCGGGCTCCTGCCGCCGGTCCTGCGCGAGCGCTTCGGGTTCGAGTGGACGCTCGGGCAGGAGCGGATGCTGCGGGTGCTCAGCCGTGCCTCTCGTGCCAGCGGCCCTCTGATGCGCGGCCCACTCAGGCAGTTCGGCCCCTACTACGTGCGCTGGCGCCGCGCTGCCCTCGAGCGCGGCGACGTGGCCTCGAGCCACATTGCCGCGAAGCTCCGGGCCAAGGCCCACGGCGCCGCCTGAGCTCTAGTACACGCATCCGCAAGTTCCGGCGGATTCCACGCGGAACTTCCGGACACGCGTACTACTAGTCTGGGCGCCATGGCGCGCCCGGCGATGTGGCAGCGGACCCTGCTCGCGGCGGGCCGCGAGCTCGGTGTGGACGGGCTTGCGGCGATCGCGGTGGGCGCGCTCGAGCGGGAGCTCGAGGTGCTGCGTGAGGACCCCGACCTGCTCGACGCCGCCCGCGCGAGCACGGTGGCGAACCTCGCGCTGGTGGAGCAGCTGGCCAGTGGCGACGTCTCGCTCGGGGAGCTCGAGCCTCCTCCGCAGGCGGCGGCGTTCGCGCGCGAGCTGGCCCGCCGCAACGTACCCGTGGGCGAGCTCGGCCGCGCCTATCGGGTGGCGCAGCTCGCGCTGTGGCGCTGGACGGTGGCGGAGGTGCGGCGTCGCATCGAGGGCGACGAAGAGGTGTCCGCGGCGATCGAGGCGGTGTCCGAGGCGGCGTTCGCGACCGGCGACGTGTTCAGCACGATGGTGATGGAGCGCTACGCGGTCGAGCGCGACCGCTGGGCCCGAAGCGCCGATGCGATGCGCTCCGCCACGGTCCACGAGATCCTCGCCGGCGGCCCCGTCGATGCCGCCGCCGCCGGCGCCCGCCTGCGCTACGAGCTCGGGCAGGAGCACCGGGCCTTCGTCGTCTGGGCCGGCCTGGACGGCGACCTGCCCGAGAG
This sequence comes from Thermoleophilaceae bacterium, assembly GCA_040901445.1. Classification (GTDB taxonomy): domain Bacteria; phylum Actinomycetota; class Thermoleophilia; order Solirubrobacterales; family Thermoleophilaceae; genus JBBDYQ01. The sequence goes on from JBBDYQ010000025.1 coordinate 39,856, forward strand.
CGCGGCGGAGACGCTCGGCGGCGGCCGCGCGCTGCTCGTCCCGATGGGCGTGGGCGTCGTCGCCGGCTGGTGCCCGGCGGACGCGGTCGCGCGGGAGCCGGCGGGCGCCGCTGCCGTGGCGCTCGGCACGCCGGGATCGGGCATCGAGGGATTCCGCGCCAGCCACCACGAGGCCATGGAGGCCCGGCGGGTGGCGCGGCTCGTGGGACGCACGGACCAGGTGGTGCGCTACGAGGACGTTGCCCTGCTCGCGCTGCTCACTACGGACCTCGAGCAGGCCCGCGCCTTCGCCGCCCGCCGCCTCGGCCCGCTTGCCGCCGGCGACGAAGCCGCGCGGCGGCTCGCGGACACGCTGCTCACGGTGCTTGAGGAGCAGGGCAGCCCCCGCCGCGCGGCGCAGCGGCTCGGGGTGCACGAGAACACGGTGGGCAAGCGCCTGCGTGCCGTCGGCGAGCTGCTGGGCGAGGACCCTCAGCGGTCGCCGGCCGAGCTGCTGGCCGCATTGCTCATCCTGCGCGCCACGCGGGACGGCTAGGCCGCGTTGGCGCTCGCGGGCTCTTCGGTCTCGTGGTCGGCGGCCGCCGGCTTCGCCTTCAGGACCCTGCGCAGAGCGGCCACGCACTCGGGGTCGAACTGCGTCCCGGCATGGCGGTCGAGCTCGGCGAGGGCCACCGCCTCGTCACAGCCGAGACGGTAGGGACGGTCGCCCGTCATCGCCTCGTAGGCATCGACCACGAGCAGGATCCGCGATTCGAGCGGGACCTCGTCGCCCCGCAGGCCGGCCGGATATCCGCGGCCGTCCACCCGCTCGTGGTGATGGAGGACCCAGCGCGCCTCCTCCCGGAGGCCGGCCGCCATCAGGATGCCGTGACCCAGCGCCGAATGGCTCTTCATGACCTCGAACTCGTCGCCGGTCAGCGCGCTCGGCTTACTCAGGATCGAGTCGGCCACGCCGATCTTGCCCACGTCGTGCAGCAGACCGGCTCGCCGGATCCGGGCCGCCCGTTGCGGCTCGAGCCCGAGCTCCGCGGCCACCAGCATGGCGACCTCGGCCACGGTCTCGCAGTGGCTGCGGGTCGCCGAGTCCTTCGCGTCGACGGCGAGCGCGAGCGACCGGGCGAGCGTCTGGAGGTGGCGGTCCCCGTCCCGGAGCTGCCGCTGATCCTCCTCGGCGGTCTCACCCGCGTAGACGGCCACCTGGCGGTGGGAGTGCTTTGCGTCGTAGAGCGCGACGTCGGCGCGCCGGACCAGCTCGTCGCGCCCGACGGGCTCGATCGTCCCGGCGATCCCGGCGCTGACACGCGGCCGCGGCTCGTGCGGCACATCCGCGAGGGTGGCCTGCAGCCGCTCGACCGCGCTCAGCGCGCCGGGTATGTCCTCGCTGCTCAGGATCAGCGCGAACTCGTCGCCTCCGACGCGGTACGCGGTGTCGCTGCCGCGGACGCTCTCGGCCAGGCAGCCGGCAAGCGCCTTGAGGAGCTCATCCCCGCGCTGGTGGCCCAGACGGTCGTTGATCGGCTTGAGCCCGTCGAGGTCGAGCAGCACGAGCGAGAGCGCCGATCCGTCGCGTGTCCGGCGCCGCAGCTCCCGGGCGAGGTCCTCCTGGAAGGCGCGATGGTTGCGGATGCCGGTGAGCGGGTCGGTGAGCGCCGCCTCGGAAAGTCGCTCGAGCTCCTGCCGATCGGCTTCGTGGACGCGTGACCGGTATGCCTTGAGCAGCACCGCGAAGAGCACGAACAGCAGCAGGCCCACCACCAAGGCTCCGAGGGTGAGCATCACCGCCCGCTCCAGCCTGGTCTCGAGCCCGGCGAGGTCCCGGGTGGTCTGTCCGCGGTGGCGCTCGGTCCGCTCGATCACCTCGCGCTGGAGCGCGAGCATCTTCTGCTGGGCTGCCACGACCCGCTCCACGGCTGGGCGGGCCTCGGTGCTGCGGAACGAGCTCGCGCCTCCGCGCCGGATCTCTGCCAGGAGCGTGTCCACGTCCACGTGGTAACGGTCCTGCTCGGCGATGAGCCGGGCGGCGAGCGTTCGATCCGCGGCGTCTCCCCGCTCGCTGACGCGCGCGGCGGCGATGCGCACGCGCGCGAAGGCCCGGTCGAGCCCCGCTTCGATCGCATCCAGGTCCGGAGAGCTGCTGAGCTCCCGGCCGTACTCGTCCTCCAGCAGCCGCTGCAGGTCGATCGCGCCCTGAAGCGCCATGTATGCGGAGCCGGCGCTGCGCGAGAGCTGCACGTCCTCGGCCGCGCGCGCGCTGTGCCTCGCGGTCCAGAACCCGAAGCCGCCCAGGAAGACGAGCACGGCGCCGAGGCCGACGGTCGCGAGTCGTGCGACTGCCGGGCTTGCGAGCTTGGGGCGGTGGCTGCGCATCGAGAGGGTCTTGCGTCCGCGTCAGCGGCCGCTGCCTCGTCTATCGGCACCGCGGGAGGGGACTTGAGCGGGCCGCTAGACCGAGCCGATGCCGGCGCGGTAGCGCGGGAACAGCGGCTGCACGACCGACATGAAGAGGAGCGCGGCGGAGAGGGACCCGTGCACGGTGATCTCCCGCCGCGCGAGGGCGGCAGGGACGTCCAGGTCGCCCCGCCAGAACCGGTGGGCGAGCCCGCCGGTCATCGTCACCACCGCATCCGGCGTCGCATCCACTTGGTCGAAGCGCACGGCGGCAGGGCGCCCCGGCCGGAGCTCGACCAGGATCGAGCCGGCGGGATCGGTGTGCCGGAAGTCGACGCTCACATCGGCGCGGCACGGGTCGCGGCCGGAGGCCGGATGCTCCACGAGCTCCCGGCGCAGGAAGCCGCCGAGCCGTTCGACCATCTCGGCGGCCGACGCGAAGGCAGGCCGTGGCTTCTCCGTGGCGGGTCCGGCCCAGGGCCTGAGCGCGGATCGGAGAGTCCCGGTTGCCGGCAGCGGTGCCCGCAGGATCGAGCCGAACGCGGACTCGAGCGGGCTCTCCCCGCACAGCAGGCGGTCGAGCTCGAGCGCGTACTGCGCCGCGCTCAGAAGGCCCTGGGACTCTTTTCTCCACGCGCTGGGCCGGATGCGGGCGATCCAGCCCTGGCCGTAGGGCATCGTCCGCAGCACGTGTGGCGCGACCTCGCGCGCCAGCCGGTTCACCTGGATGAGCTCGCCGCTGACGGGAGAGCGGACGGCCACAGCGCCACCGTCCCTGCTCGCGATCGTCGCGAGCAGGTCACCCGCACCCACCCGGCCGACCGGCCACACGTCGAAGCGCGGGGTCCACGCGATCACCTCGCGCGCGGGCGCGGCGATCCCCACGTAGACGAGCTCGCCCTCCCGCCTGGCCCACGCGTGGGCGCCCGCCAGATAGCGCACGTCCTGCGCCAGCGGATAGCGGGCGGACGGCCGGTCCGGGCGCACCGACAGGAGCGGCGCGGGCCGATGGGGGGCACGCGCGGGAGCGGCCGGGGCATCGGCGACCAGCGGCCGTGCGAACTCGCGGCCGTAGGCCTCGAGCGCATCGAACGGGATCAGCGGCACCCGGTAGCGCGCCGCGGTGGCCGCCAGCCGATCGCGCCTGGTTCCGGACGCCGTGTCGCCGGCGAGGGCAAGCACCGCGGCCCATTCGGCGCGGAAGCCGTCCTGGTGGAGCTCGAGCTCGCCCCATCCCGCCACCACGCCGGCGCAGTGGTCCTCCCGGCGGAATCCCTCCTCGAGCGTCGAAGCCGCATGGAAGGCGTACAGGCCGCACGAGCAGTCACCGTGCGGGGCGGCATGGGGCGGGTCGCGCAATCCGCGCTTGAAGTTGAGCGCGTGGCAGGCGGCGCGGTTCGGCCCAGGCTCCCAGACGGCGCGGCTGTAGCTCGCCGGACGCAGGGCGCGGCCGCCGTCGGGCAGCAGCCACGCCCGGAAGCCGAGCGCCGGCTCGGCGTAGTCGGGCGCGGCGCTCAAGTCCTGGCCGGCTCGCGCCGCCGCCCGGGCGACCGCCGTGGTCCGGGCCGGCGGGACGGCTGCTCGGACGGAGCGGGCTCGCGCGCGGGCCTTTGCGGTTGCACCGGCGCCGGCTCGGGCATGGGCGCGACACGGATACGGCGCGAGGGGCCGGGCAGGCTCAGCGCCACGAGAGGGCGGTCGGGACGGCGGTGCATGAGCGAACCACCAAGCTTGCCCTGGAGGCCGGACGTCACCCCGTCAACGCGAGAGCCCCGCCGCAGCGGGGCTCTGAAGTGCGCCCAGGGAGACTCGAACTCCCACGGACCAAATGGTCCACAAGGCCCTCAACCTTGCGCGTCTACCAATTCCGCCACAGGCGCGTGACTGCGCGGCGATTATAGCCGCGGCCCGGGGACGCCCCCCGGGCCCTTGAGTTCGTCCGCAGCCCGCGCTAGCCTGCGAACACATGTTCGTTTTGCAGCCAATGAGGAGGCGTCCCGGATGGTCGAGCTGAACCTCACCAAGCGCCAGCAGGAGATCTTCGACTTCATCCGGCGCTACTCCGACAAGCACGGGTATCCGCCCACGGTGCGCGACATCGGGCGGGCCATCGGCCTGACCTCGTCCTCGACGGTGCACGCGCACCTCGCCAACCTGGAGAAGATCGGGCTTTTGCGTCGCGACCCCACCAAGCCGCGCGCGATCGAGGTGCTGGTGGACAGGGCCAAGAAGGCGGCGTCGCTGTCGCCTCCGGGCCTGCCGCTGGTGGGCCAGGTCGCCGCGGGCCAGCCGGTGCTCGCGGAGGAGAACATCGAGGAGTACGTCGACATCCCGACGATCGCCGGAGGCGAGGAGGGGGAGTTCATCCTGCGCGTGCACGGTGACTCCATGAAGGACGCGGGCATCATCGAGGGCGACTTCGTGGTGGTGCGCCCGCAGGACACCGCCAAGGACGGGGACATCGTGGTCGCGCTCGTGGGCGAGGAGGCCACGGTCAAGCGCTTCTTCAAGGAGTCCGACCACATCCGCCTCCAGCCCGAGAACGAGACGCTCGACCCCATCCGCACACGCGACGTCGCCGTGCTCGGTCGCGTCGTGGGCGTCTGCAGGAGGGTGTCGTGAGCGCCGCGGCCGTCATCGCTCGCCGCCGCCGCGCCGCCGGCCAGTCCAGGCTCTTTGATCCGTCGCGCCGGCGTCTCGGCGCGCGATCCGCCCCGGAGGTGCCGGCTTCGGGGCCCGGTACGACGAGGCTTACGCTCGAGCAGAAGCTCACGGGCGTGTGGGAGGGCCTTGTCGCCGCCGGATCGGCTGCGTGCCCGCTCTGCGGCGCCGAGATGCGCCGCGAGCCGGGCCGCGCCGAGGGCCGCTGCGGCGGCTGCGGCTCGGCGCTGAGCTGAGCGCGCGGCCGGCGCGCGGCCGGTTGAGCGGCGGGAGCCGAGCCACCTCGGGGACGCAGGCCTGCGTCAACCCTGCCCTGGGCACCGTAATGCGTGCCCAAAGCAGGACCGCGCCAGAATTTGATCATCGCTCTCCTTCGTCGGGCAGGTCCTCCACGGCGACGCGAAAGACGGCCGCGAACGTTGCGCCCGGCTCTACCAGCGGCAGTGCATCGCCCGTCACGAGCGCATTGGTGGGCGCCGTCATCGGCTCGAAGCACACGAAGTCCGCATCGGCGGGCGAGTAGACCTGGGCCACCGGATAGCCGGACACGAGCTCCACCGCGATCCGCCGCCCGCCGCCCGAGGCCGTGAACCGCGCGGGCTCGGACAGCTCGGGAAAGAGGTCGTCGAAGGCGCGGTCGCCGAGCGGGCCGATCGTGAAAGGCGCCGGCTCGGTCTCACCGGTCGGGATGCCGTGCCTGTCCAGCAGCGCGCGGTGCCGCGCGGCTAGCTCCACCAACCACGCGGCGCGCGGCGCGCCGGGGAGGGTCAGGTACGGGTGCCAGCCGAACGAAACGGGCACCGGCACCACGCCGGTCGCCGTCAGCTCCGTCGTGATCGTCAGCGCGGTGCCTGCCAGCTCGGCCGCGATCCGCAGCTCGTGCGGGAACGGGAAGGCGGCCAGCAGCTCGGGATTCGCGCCGAAGTCCAGCCGCGCCTCGAGCCGAGCGGAGCCGTCGGCCGGCTCGGCTCCGACCACCTCCCAATGGGGCGACGCGGCGAGCACGCCGTGGATCGGCAGCCCGTGCTCGTCCTGCCGCAGCGGCATCCGCTCGAAGTCGAGCTCCACGACGTCCGCCGAGCGCGGGGCGCGGTAGCGCGGCTCGCCGAGCCGGTTGGCCCACGGATGCAGCAGGGGGATGCCGAAGCTGGAGCCGCGCTCCGCGTAGGCGGCGAGTCCGCCACGCTGGCCCAGCAGCTCCTCGCCGCGATGACGCAGCGAGCAGCCCACCATCCCCACCCCCGGGGCGAACGCCGCCTCCAGCGAGTCGCCGGGGGAGCCCAGCACCACGACGGGAAAGCCGTCGACGGTCGCGTCGGACACGGTATGGGCGCGGTCGTTCATGGACTGGTCGCTGGGCAGCGCGGACGCTACCGTTACGGGTGCCGGCCAGGCAGCCGCGGGCGCCGGGGAGAAATCCGGCGTTCGAGGAAAGTCCGGACACCGAAGGGCAGGGTGGTCGCGCGAGCGACCCGGGGAAACCCGCGGGAAAGTGCCACAGAAACACACCGCCTAAGCGGCGGCCACACGTGAGCCGTCGCCGGTAAGGGTGAAATGGTGCGGTAAGAGCGCACCGGCGTCGCGGTGACGCGGCGGCCAGGCAAACCCCACCCGGTGCAAGGCCAAGCAGGAGCGTTGACGCTGCCCGCCGAGCTCCAGGTAGGCCGCAGGGCGAGAGCCCCTCACGCGCGCGAGCGCGTGATGAGACGGATGGCTGTCCACGACAGAATCCGGCTTACCGGCCGGCTACGGAAGGGCCCCGCTTCGGCGGGGCCCTTCTATTGGGGACAGGCCGTGTCCCCGGCCTGCGGCGGCCTCGCTTCCGCTGCTTTGCGTCGCTAGAATGCGCCGCTCGGCCCTCGGGCCGGACCTGCCGCCGTCCTCTCCTTCTCACGCATGCATAGACCCAAGCGACCTGGGGCCGCTGGCCTGTACGACCCGGCTTTCGAGCACGACGCCTGCGGCGTCGGCGCCGTCGCCGATCTCAATAACACGCCAACCCACGCAACGGTGCGCAAGGCGCTCTGGGTGCTCGACCATCTAGAGCACAGGGGGGCCAGCGGGGCCGAGCTCGACACCGGCGACGGCGCGGGCATCCTCCTGCAGGTCCCCGACGCGTTCCTGCGCGAGGTCTGTGACTTCGAGCTGCCCGAGGCCGGCCTCTACGCGGTCGGCGTGCTGTTCCTGCCCACCGAGCCGGCGCAGCGCCGCGAGATCGAGAAGATGGTCGAGCGCACGATCGTGGCCGAGGACCAGACGCTGCTCGGCTGGCGCGACGTCCCGGTTGATCACGACGTCCCCGGTCCCAGCGCAGCGGAGGTCGAGCCGGTCATCCGCCAGGTCTTCGTGGGCTCCACCAGCGAGGACCCGGACGCCTTCGAGCGCGCGGTCTACGTCATCCGGCGCATCATCGAGCGGCACGCCGGCGAGGAGAACCTCGCGATCCCGAGCTTCAGCAGCCGGACGCTCGTCTACAAGGGGATGCTCACGAGCCCGCAGCTCCCGCGCTACTTCCCCGACCTGCGCGACGAGCGCATCGCCAGCGCCCTCGCCCTCGTGCACTCCCGCTTCTCCACGAACACGTTCCCGAGCTGGGAGCTGGCCCACCCGTACCGGATGATCGCCCACAACGGGGAGATCAACACGCTGCGCGGCAACGTCAACTGGACGCGCGCGCGTGCGAGCACCATGGCCAGCGAGCTGTTCGGCGAGGACCTGCGCAAGCTGCTCCCGGTCGTGCGCGAGTCGGGCAGCGACTCGGCCATCTTCGACAACGTGCTCGAGCTGCTGGTCCTGGGCGGCCGCCCGCTCCCGCACGCGCTGATGATGATGATCCCGGAGGCCTGGGACGGAGCCGACGAGATGCCGGGGTGGCTGCGCGACTTCTACGCGTACCACTCCTGCGTCATGGAGCCGTGGGATGGCCCGGCCGCGGTGGCCTTCACCGACGGCCGCGTGATCGGCGCCACGCTCGACCGCAACGGCCTGCGCCCGGGGCGCTGGCAGGTCACCAGGGACGGCTTCGTGGTCTTGGCGAGCGAGACCGGCGTGCTCGAGGCCGAGCCCGGGGAGGTCGTGCAGAAGGGCCGGCTCCAGCCGGGCAAGATCTTCCTCGTCGACCTCGACCAGGGCCGCATCGTGCCCGACGAGGAGGTCAAGCGCGAGATCGCCAACGGCAAGCCCTACGGCGACTGGTACCGCGGGCGCTCCGTGCACCTCGACGACCTCGAGGACGTGGCGCCGCGCGAGATCGCCGCCGACCCTCTGCTCACCCGCCAGCTCCTCTTCGGCTACACGCAGGAGGACATCCGCATCACGCTCGCGCAGATGGGCGGGGCCAAGGCGGAGGAGCCGCTGGGCTCGATGGGCAACGACTTCGCGCTGGCCGTGCTGTCGGACAAGGCGCCGCCGCTCTACGGCTACTTCAAGCAGCTCTTCGCGCAGGTCACCAACCCGCCGATCGACCCCATCCGCGAGAAGATCGTGATGAGCCTGTCCACGGCGGTGGGGCCGGAGGGCAACCTGCTCGGGGAGAGCGCCGAGCACGCGCATCAGCTGGTCATGTCCCAGCCGCTGCTCACGCCCGCCGACCTCGAGAAGCTGCGCCAGGTGGACCACGAGGTCTTCCACGCCGACACGCTCGACGCCACCTGGCCCGCCGCCGAGGGCCCGGCGGGGCTCCAGCGCGCCATGGAGCGCCTCTGCCGCGAGGCCTCGGCCGCCATCGAGGCGGGCGACACGATCCTCATCCTCTCCGACCGCGCCGCCGGCCCCGACCGCGTGCCGGTCCCGGCGCTGCTGGCCGTCGCCGGCGTGCACCACCACCTCGTGCGCGAGGGCACCCGCCTCCAGGCCGGCCTGGTCGTGGAGTCCGGCGAGCCGCGCGAGGTCCACCACTTCTGCACGCTCATCGGCTACGGCGCCGCGGCGGTCAGCCCCTACCTCGCCTTCGAGACGCTGCACGACCTCTTCGACCAGGGCCGCCTGCCGGGTGTGGAGGGCGCCGACGTAGCCGAGCAGAACATGGTCAAGGCCACCGGCAAGGGCATCCTCAAGACGATCTCGAAGATGGGCATCTCCACCGTGCGCAGCTACGCCGGCGCGCAGATCTTCGAGGCGGTGGGGCTGGACACCGAGCTCATCGACCAGCACTTCACCGGCACCACCTCGCGCATCGGCGGCGTCGGCCTGGACGTGCTCGCCACCGAGGCCTGCGTGCGTCACCGCCGCGCCTACCCGCGCTCGGCCGAGCGCCTGCCCACGGGCGGCGTGCACATGTGGCGCCGCGACGGCGAGCACCACCAGTGGAACCCGGAGACCATCGCGCTGGTCCAGCACGCAGTGCGCGAGGGCGGCCAGGACGCCTACGAGGAGTTCACGCGCGTGGTCAACGACGAGTCCAAGCGCCGGGCCACGCTGCGCGGCCTGCTCAAGCTCAAGGCGTCCGCCGCCGGCCGAGCGGTCCCGATCGAGGAGGTGGAGCCGGCGTCGCAGATCGTCAAGCGCTTCTCCACCGGCGCCATGTCGCTGGGTTCCATCTCCACCGAGGCGCACGAGACGCTCGCCATCGCCATGAACCGCCTCGGCGGCAAGTCCAACACGGGCGAGGGCGGCGAGGACCCGCGCCGCTACACGGCCGACCCCAACGGCGACCGCCGTCGCTCCGCCATCAAGCAGGTGGCGTCGGGGCGCTTCGGCGTCACGGGGCACTACCTGGTCAACGCCGACCAGCTGCAGATCAAGATGGCCCAGGGCGCCAAGCCGGGCGAGGGCGGCCAGCTGCCCGGCCACAAGGTGGACGAGTACATCGGCAAGATCCGCCACTCCACTCCGGGCGTGGGGCTCATCTCGCCGCCGCCCCACCACGACATCTACTCGATCGAGGATCTCAAGCAGCTCATCTTCGACCTGCGCTGCGCCAACCCCGCGGCGTCGGTCAGCGTCAAGCTCGTGGCGGAGGTCGGCGTGGGCACGGTCGCGGCGGGCGTTGCCAAGGCCAACTCCGACCACGTTGTCATCGCCGGCCACGACGGCGGCACCGGCGCGTCGCCGGTCAGCTCCATCCACTCCGCGGGCGTGCCGTGGGAGATCGGCCTGGCCGAGACCCAGCAGACGCTGGTGCTCAACAAGCTGCGCGACCGCATCACCGTGCAGGCCGACGGCCAGATGAAGACGGGCCGCGACGTGGTCGTCGCCGCGCTGCTCGGCGCGGAGGAGATGGGCTTCGCCACCGCCCCGCTCGTCACCACCGGCTGCATCATGATGCGCGCCTGCCACCTCAACACGTGCCCGGTGGGCATCGCCACCCAGGACCCGGAGCTGCGCAAGCGCTTCGAGGGCAAGCCCGAGCACGTCGTCAACTACTTCTTCTTCATCGCCGAGGAGGTGCGCCGCTACATGGCGCAGCTCGGCGTGCGCAAGTTCGAGGAGCTCGTCGGCCGCACCGACCTGCTCGAGGCCGACGAGGCCATCGAGCACTGGAAGGCGCGCGGGGTGGACCTGTCGCGCCTGCTCGAGGCCCCCGACATGCCGCCCGAGATCCCGCGCCGCCGCGTGCGCGAGCCCGACCCCGTGCTCGACGACCACCTCGACCACCAGCTCCTCGCCCAGGCCGGCCCCGCGCTCGAGCGCGGCGAGCGGGTGGAGATCGCGATCCGCTGCGAGAACAAGAACCGCACGGTCGGCGGCCTGCTGTCGGGCGAGGTGGCTCGCCGCCACGGCGCGGAGGGCCTGCCCGACGACACGATCAGCGTGAGGCTCGAGGGCTCGGGCGGCCAGAGCTTCGGCGCCTGGCTCGCGCCGGGCGTCACCTTCCACCTCTGGGGCGACGCCAACGACTTCACGGGCAAGGGCATGTCCGGAGGCGTGCTGGCCGTGCGCCCGCCCGAGGGCTCCACCTTCGTGGCGGAGGAGAACGTCATCGTGGGCAACACGCTGCTCTACGGCGCCACGAAGGGGCGCGCGTTCTTCCGCGGGCTCGCGGGCGAGCGCTTCGCCGTGCGCAACTCCGGCGTGCACGCGGTGGTGGAGGGCGTGGGCGACCACGGCTGCGAGTACATGACCGGCGGCCGGGTGGTCGTGCTCGGCCCCACGGGCCGCAACTTCGCCGCGGGCATGTCCGGCGGGCTGGCGTTCGTGCTCGATCCCGACGGCGCCTTCCCGGCGCGCTGCAACCCCGAGCTCGTGGACCTCGAGCCGCCCACCGAGGACGACCTCGAAGCGATCCACGCCCTCGTGGCCGAGCACGGAGAGCGAACCGGCTCGACCGTGGCCGAGCGTGTGCTGGCCGACTGGGATGCGCTGCGGGGCGACTGGGTCAAGGTCTTCCCGCGCGACTACAAGCGGGTGCTGGCCGAGCGCGGCGAGCATCACTACGGGGCGCTCAGCGAGATGCAGGTGGCCGCCGACGGCTCCACCCCGCTCGAATCCGGCACCGGCGTGCGGGGGGTCCCCACGCATGGGTGAGCTCGGCGGCTTCATGAAGATCCACAGGGTCAACGGGCCCAAGCGCCCCGTTGACGAGCGGGTGGGCGACTTCCGCGAGTACCAGCAGACGCTGCCGGACGAGGGCCTTCGCGAGCAGGGCGCCCGCTGCATGGACTGCGGCATCCCCTTCTGCCACTCGGGCTGCCCCCTCGGCAACCTCATCCCCGACTGGAACGATCTCGTCTACCGGGACCGCTGGCACGACGCCAGCAACGCCCTTCACGCCACCAACAACTTCCCGGAGTTCACCGGCCGCGTCTGCCCGGCGCCGTGCGAGGCGGCGTGCGTGCTCGACATCAACGACGACCCGGTCACGATCAAGCAGATCGAGATGTCGATCGGCGACCGCGCGTTCGAGGAGGGCTGGGTCAAGCCGCAGCCCCCGCCCGTGCGCAGCGGCCGCACGGTCGCGGTCATCGGCTCAGGGCCGGCGGGTCTCGCGGCGGCGCAGGAGCTCAACTCGTTCGGCCACGAGGTCACCGTCTACGAGCGCGCCGACCGCGCCGGCGGCCTGCTCACCTACGGGATCCCCGACTTCAAGCTCGAGAAGTGGATGGTCCAGCGGCGCGTGGACCTCATCGCCGCCGAGGGGGTCCGGTTCAGCACGGGCGTCGACGTGGGCGCGGACATCACGGGCGAGGAACTGCGCGAGCGCCACGACGCCGTGGTCATCTGCACGGGATCCACGATCCCGCGCGACCTGCCGGTGCCGGGCCGCGAGCTCGACGGCGTGCACTTCGCCATGGAGTACCTCGAGCAGCGCAACCGCTGGGTCGCCGGCGAGTTCCCGGACGGAACGCCCATCAGCGCCGCGGGCAAGCACGTGGTGATCATCGGCGGCGGCGACACGGGCGCCGACTGCCTGGGCAACTCCCACCGCGAGGACGCCGCCTCCATCACCCAGTTCGAGCTCCTGCCGGAGCCCCCGCCCGAGCGGCCCAGCGACCGCACGCCGTGGCCGCGCTGGCCGATGATCCTGCGCACCTCGCCGGCCCACGAGGAGGGCGGCGAGCGCCGCTTCAGCGTGATGACCACGGAGTTCACCGGCCAGGATGGGCGGGTCACCGAGCTGCACGGCCACCAGGTCGGTCCGCCGCCGTCGTTCGACAGGATCGAGGGCGGCGACTTCACCCTGGCGGCCGACCTCGTCCTGCTGGCCATGGGCTTCCTGCACCCGCAGCGCGAGGTGCTCGACCAGCTCGGAGTCGAGCTCGACGAGCGCGGCAACGTGGCCGCGCCCGACTACGCCGGCTCGGCGCCGGGCGTGTTCGCCGCCGGCGACTCCCGCCGCGGCCAGTCGCTCGTGGTGTGGGCCATCTCGGAGGGCCGCCAGGCGGCCCGTGGCTGCGACCGCTACCTGCACTCGCTCGACGCCGGGGGCGAGGGCGAGGACCTGGTCGCGCTGCTCACTTGACGCGCCGGTGGCCTGTCAGCGGTCGATCCCCAGCTCGCGGAGGACCTCGTCGGTGTGCTCGCCGAGCCGCGGCGGAGGTCGCTCGGCGCTCACGGGCACGCCGTCTGCAAGCAGTGGCTGACGCACCGTCTGCACACCGCCGACGGCCACGGTGGCCGCGCGGCCGGCGTCCTCCACGGCCGCCAGCGCCTCGCGCACGCCACGGACCTTGCCCGCGGGCACGCCGGCTTCGTCCAGGGCCTCGACCCACTCGCCCGCCGGGCGCCCGCGGAAGGTGCGCTCGAGCTCGGGCACGAGCGTCTCGCGGTTTCGCACACGGTCGGGGTTGGTGGCGTAGCGCTCGTCGCCGGCCAGGTCGGCGCGGCCAATCGCCTGGCACAGACGCCGGTAGAGATGGTCGTTGGGAGCGGCCACGGCCACGTAGCCGTCGGCGGCGCGGAAGGGCTGGTACGGCACGATGTTCGGGTGTGCGTTGCCGTAGCGGCGCGGCTCCTCGCCGGTGACCAGCGCGCCGGAGGACACGTTCACGAGCGCGGCCAGCGCGCTGTCGATCAACGAGGCCTCCACGAGCCGCCCACGCCCGCTGGCATGGCGTTGGTTCAGCGCGGCGAGCACGCCCGCGGCGGCGTTCAGACCGGTGAGCACGTCCACGAGCGCGACGCCGACCTTGGTCGGCTCCCCGTCCGGGTCCCCGGTGATCGCCATGATGCCGCTCTCGGCCTGCGCCACGAAGTCGTAGCCCGGGCGGCCTGGAGGCGTGCGGTCCGAGCCGAAGCCGGTCACCGAGCAGTACACGACGCGCGGGTTGGCCTGCGCCACCTGCTCGTAGCCCAGGCCGAAGCGCTCAGCGGTGCCGGTGCGGAAGTTCTCCACCACCACGTCGGCGTGGGCGCACAGCTCGGCGGCCGCGGCGCGGTCGCGCTCGTCCTTGAGGTCGAGTGCCACGCTGCGCTTGCCGCGGTTCACAGACAGGTAGTAGGCCGACTCGCCGCCCTCGGCGAACGGAGGCCCCCAGGCGCGGGTCTCGTCCCCGCCGTCGGGGTTCTCGACCTTGATCACGTCGGCGCCGAGGTCGGCCAGCAGCTGCGTGCAGTACGGCCCCGCGAGCACGCGCGAGAGGTCCACCACGCGCAGCCCGGCGAGCATCCCGTCGTCCATGCGGCTGCACTTTCCCACGCAATGGGGGGAAAGTGCGCTCGGATGCCCGGTGCGGTGGTAGAACCCGCCGGTGGCCACGGGTGGAGAGCTGCTCGTCGGCGTCCTCGAGGACGCCGGCGTCGATGTGGTGTTCGGCCTGCCGGGCGTGCACAACCTGCCGGCCTGGCGGGCGCTCGCGGGCTCCCCGATCCGGCTGATCACGGTCCGGCACGAACAGGCGGCCGCGTACGCCGCCGACGGCTACTCCCGCGCCACCGGGCGGCTGGGCGTGGCGCTCACCACCACCGGCCCCGGCGCGGCCAACACGCTCGGGGCGGTGGGGGAGGCCTGGGCCTCGCGCTCGTCGGTCCTGGTGATCGCCACCGACATCTCAACGGCGCTGCGCCGGCCGGGCGTGTATCGCGGCGTCCTGCACGAGACCACCGACCAGCCGGGCATGTTCGCCCCGGTCACGAAGGCGGTCTTCCGCGCCGGCCGGCCGCGTGACCTCCCCGACGAGGCGGAGGCCGCCGTGGCCGCGGCGCTCACCGCTCCCACGCGGCCCGTGTACCTCGAGCTGCCCACCGACGTGCTGGCGGGGGAGGGGCCGCGTGACCTCGGCGAGCCGCCGCCACCCCCGGCCCCGCCCGCCGGTCCCGAGGACGGCGCTCTCACTGCCGCGCTCGATCTCCTCAAGCGTGCCGGGCGGCCGCTGCTGTGGGCGGGCGGCGGCGCGCTGCAGTCCGGCGCCGGGTCGGCGCTCGGCGACCTCGCGGAGCGGCTCGGCGCTCCGGTGTTCACCACCTACAGCGCCCGCGGGCTGCTGGGCGCGGACCATCCCTGCGCCGTGGGGCTCCCGCCGCACGTGCCGGAGGCCGGCCGGCTCTGGGACGACGCCGACCTCGTGATCGCGGTGGGCAGCGACCTCGACGGCATGATGACCCAGAACTGGGCCATGCCCGCGCCGCGGCGCCTGGTGGCGATCAACGTCGATCCCGCGGACGCGGCCAAGAGCTGGGAGCCCGACGTCCTGATCGAGGCTGACGCCCGCGCCGCCGTCGAGGCGCTCGCCGCGCACGTCGCGCCGCGGGGCGAGGTCGAGACCTGCGCGGACGGGCTGGCGCGCCTGCGCCACGACGTGCGCAGGAGCCTCCGGCGCGAGCATCCGCGCGAGCTGGCGTTCGTGGACGAGGTGGGCCGGGCGCTGCCCGAGGACGCCATCGTCGTCTGCGACATGTGCATCCCCGGCTACTGGCTCGCCGGCTTCCACCGCGTGCCCGGCCCGCGCCGGTTGCAGTATCCGATGGGCTGGGGCACGCTGGGCTTCGCCTTCCCGGCCGCGCTCGGGGCCGCGCTCGCCGGCCGGGGCCCGGTGGTGTCCGTGTCCGGCGACGGCGGCTTCCTCTACGCCTGCGGCGAGCTGGCCACGGTGGCCCAGGAGCGCATCTCCCTGACCGCGGTGATCGTGGACGACAGCGGCTACGGAATGCTGCGCTACGACCAACGCCACGCCGGCGACCCGGTCTTCGGCGTCGACCTCGAGAGCCCGGACTTCGAGGCGATGGCGGTCTCCTTCGGCATCCGCGCCGAGACCGTGGACGGGCTCGGCAGCGCGTTCGGCGACGCCCTCGGCCGCCATGCCGCCATGGAAGTGCCGAGCGTCCTGGTGGCGCGGGCGGAGCTGGAGCCCCCGCCGACGACGTCACCTCGCTGGTACCGGAAGGGTTAGTCCACCAGCCGGAAGGACAGGTCGGCCGTCACGTCCGCCACGTCCATCTGCGCCTTCTGCAGCTTGCCGGCGTAGTCCCAGTTGAGCGACTGCCAGCGGGTGAACTGGTCGAGCACC
Organism: Thermoleophilaceae bacterium; assembly: GCA_040901445.1. Classification (GTDB taxonomy): domain Bacteria; phylum Actinomycetota; class Thermoleophilia; order Solirubrobacterales; family Thermoleophilaceae; genus JBBDYQ01. The sequence goes on from JBBDYQ010000025.1 coordinate 55,788, forward strand.
CAGATGCCGGACTGGCGGCTGCCGTTGCCGGACTTGCCGTTGCCCCCGAAGGGCAGGTGCGCCTCGGCGCCCGAGGTCGAGTTGTTGACGCTCACCATGCCCGCGCTCACGCGCTCGCGGAACCGGAAGGCGTGCTTGGGGTCGGTGGTGTAGATCGAGGACGAGAGTCCGTACCCGTGGCCGTTGGCGAGCTCCATCGCCTCGTCGAACGAGGAGAAGGTCGCCACGCCCACGATCGGGCCGAACGTCTCGGTGGAGTAGATCTCGTCCTCGAAGGTCACGTTGTCGACGATCGTGGGGTGGCAGTAGATGCCGGCGTCCGGATTGCCCACGAACCCGTCCCTGGGCTTGTCGCTCGTGATCCGCCCCGTGGCGCTCGAGCCCGAGACGACGTGGTGGCCCCGCACCAGCTCCAGCCAGCCGAGGAAGCGCTCCTGGAAACGCTCGTGGATCATCGGGCCGTAGAGCACGTCGCCGGTGGGGTCTCCGATCGGCGCCGACTCCACTGCGCCGGTGAAGCGGGCCATGAAGTCGTCGTGCACCGACTCGTGGACGATCACGGTGCCGAGCGAGGTGCAGCGCTGCCCCGCGGTGCCGAAGCCCGAGAACAGCGCGCCCTCGGCGGCCAGGTCGAGGTCGGCGTCGGGCATGACCACGAGCGGGTTCTTGCCGCCCAGCTCGAGGCACGGCGACTGCAGGTGGCGGCCGCACAGCTCGCCGATCCGGCTGCCCACCTCGCTCGACCCGGTGAAGCCAACCTTGTCCACCAGGCCCTCGCCGAGCGCGCGCTCGAGGCCCTCGAAGGTCGCGGGCCCCTCGGCCTGCACGAGGTTCAGCACCCCCTCGGGCAGCCCGCCGTGGAGGAACAGCCGCGTGAGCGCGTCGCCCAGCGCCGGGGCGTACTCGGCGGGCTTCCACACCACGGCGTTGCCGCACAGCAGCGCGGGCACGAGGTACCAGGCGGGCACGGCCACCGGGAAGTTGCCGGCGGTGATGATCGCGGCCACCCCGACCGGCGTGCGGAACGTGAAGAGCTGCTTGTCCGGCATCTCGCTCGGCACCGTCTGCCCGTAGAGGCGGCGCCCCTCGCCCAGGAAGAAGTCGCAGGTGTCCACGATCTCCTGCACCTCGCCCAGTGACTCCGCGTAGGGCTTGCCCACCTCGCGAGTCACGAGCCGGGCCAGCGCCTCCTTGTTGGCCTCCACCAGCCGGCCGATCTGCTGGATCGCGCGGCCGCGGGTGGGGGGAGGGGTGGCCGCCCACTCGCGCTGGGCCCGGCGCGCGGCGCGGCAGGCGTCCACGAAGCCGGCGGCGTCCGCCAGCAGCGCCTCGCACACCACGTCGTCCGTGCGCGCGGGGTTCGTCGACGTGAGCCGCCCGCCGGGAGCGTCCTCCCGCGGCCGGCCGTCGATGATCGACGCGACGGTGCGTGTGGTGGCTACGGCCACGCGGCGGAGGTTAATACGAAAGGATCCGGGCATGGCCTGGCTCTTCCTCGCAACCGCCGGAGTGCTGGAGGTGGTCTGGGCGATCGCGCTGAAGAAGAGCGACGGCTTCGCCAACGGCACCGCCACGACGGTCTTCGTGGTCGCCGGCATCGCGAGCATGGTGCTGCTGGCACAGGCGCTGAAGTCGCTGCCTGTCGGCACCGCCTACGCGGTCTGGACGGGCATCGGCGCCGTGGGCGCGGCGCTGGTGGGCATCGTCTGGCTGGGCGAGAGTACCGACGCCTTCCGGGTCCTCTCCATCGGGCTGGTCGCGGCCGGCATCGTCGGCCTGAGCCTCGCATCCACGTGAGCAGCGCGATCGTCGTGGGCGCCGGCGTGTTCGGCGCTTCCCTGGCGCGGGAGCTCGCGGACGGCGGCTGGGACGTGACGCTGGTGGACCCGCGCCGTCCCGGGCATCCAGAGTCCGGCTCCGGCGGCGAATCGCGCCTCATCCGCTGCTCGCACGGCGCCGACCGCCGGCACGCGCGGTCGGCACGCCGGGCGCGAGAGCTCTGGCGGGAGCTCGAGCGCGAGGCGGGGGTCGAGCTGCTCGTGGAGGCCGGCGTCTGCTGGTTCGCGCGTCGCGAGGGCGGCTGGGAGTCCGCCAGCGAGCACACACTGCGCGACGAGGGGATCCCGGTGGAGCACCTCGATCCCGCCGACGCCGCCCGGCTCTTCCCGAGCTTCTCGGGGGACGACCTCGCCTTCTGCCTGCTCGAGCCCGAGGCCGGCATCCTGCGGGCCGCCCGCGCGGTGGAGGCCCTCGCGGCCGGCGCCGTGGATAGGGGGGCGAGGCTCGTGGCCGCCGGCGCGCACCCGGAGGGCGGCGTCGTGGCGCTCGACGACGGCCGCCGCCTCGAGGCCGATCGCGTCGTGTGGGCGTGCGGCGCCTGGCTCGCCTGGCTGTTCCCCGAGCTCGTCGAGCTGCGCGTCACCCGCCAGGACATCGCGTTCTTCGCTGCCGGGCCGGAATGGCGCACGCCCGGCGTGCCCGGCTGGGTGGACTACGACGGGTCCTTCTACGGCCTCGGCGACCTGGACGGCGCGGGCATGAAGGCCGCGCCCGACGCCGAGGGCCCGCCCTTCGACCCCGAGCGCGACCCGCGCGAGCCCTCCCGCGCCACCGAGGCGCGCGCGCGCGAGTACCTCCGTCTGCGCTTCCCGGCGCTCGGCGATGCCCCGCTCGCGGGCCTCAAGGCGTGCCACTACGAGATCACGCCCGACACCCGCTTCCTGCTCGCGCCGCACCCCGCCCATCCGCACGTGTGGCTGCTGGGCGGCGGCTCGGGCCACGGGTTCAAGCACGGCCCCGCGCTGGCCGAGCGCGCGGCAGCCGCGCTGCGCGGCGACGAGCCGCCGGACCCGGAGCTGGCCCTCGGCCCGCGCCGGCCCGACCGCGGGCTGCGCACGGCGGCGCTGCGGGCCACGCCCGGTCCCGGAGCCGGCTGATGCGCTTCGACGCCGTGATCTTCGACAACGACGGGCTGCTGCTCGACACCGAGGAGGCATGGACCCGCGCCGAGGAGGTGCTCTTCGCCCGTCGTGGGCGCGCGTTCACGATCGAGCACAAGCGCTCGCTGATCGGCTCGTCGCGCGCCGCGGCCGCCGCCAAGCTCGAGACGATGCTCGAGCGGCCCGGGGAGGGCGAGCCGCTGATGGACGAGCTGCACGGGCTCGTGATGGAGGAGGTGCGCTCCGGGGTGGCGCCGCGCCCCGGCGCGCCGGCTCTGCTGGAGGCGCTGAAGCAGGCGGAGGTGCCCGTGGGCCTGGCCTCGAACTCGCCGCGCGCGTTCGTCGAGCGCAGCCTGGCCGCCGCGGGCCTGACCAACGGGCACTTCGGGGTGATCGTGGTGGCGGAGGAGGTGCCTGCCCCCAAGCCGGCGCCCGACGTCTATCTCGCCGCGTGCCGGGCTCTCGGAGCAGACCCGGCGCGGTCGGCCGCGCTCGAGGACTCCCCGTCCGGCGTGGCGGCCGGGATGGCCGCCGGCATGTTCGTCGTGGGCGTGCCCTACCTGCCCGAGATGCCGCTCCCCGGCGCCTCGCTGCAGGCGGCCTCGCTGGGCGACCCCGAGGTGCTGGCCGCCCTCATGTAGGGGTCATCCGGCTAGGTGGATTGGCAGCGAGAAAGCAACGCTCGCTGGTGACGCCGATCACTGCTTGGGCGACGCACGACGTGACCGCCGCGACCGTGCGGAGTTGACCACCGTATGGGTTGCAAAGTCCGCACGGCTCGGCCCGGACGCCGGAGGGGCCGACCTAGGGCCCGAGCTCGACCACGTGCTGGAAGGTGCCGCGGTCGAAGAAGGGGAAGGGGTCAAGCGAGGCGGCGCCCTGTGAGCCCGGCTCGTACATGCGGCGCGGCTCGCGCCAGGAGGCCGGGTCGGAGCTGCCGAAGCGCTGCTCCAGCAGCGGCAGCGCGGCCTCGGCGGCGCGGCGGTAGCCGGCGGCGTCGAGCGTGCGCAGCGCGAATGCCTCGAGGAGCGTGACGTCGTACTCGTGGGAGCTGGAGCGCCCGCCCTCCAGCAGTTCCGCATCCTCGCGGTCCACGCCCTCGAGCGCGATGCCGATGGCCGCCTGCTTGAACGCGTCGAACGTCGCCACGCCGGCGTGCACCGTGCCCGCGTCGTCGGTGGTGGCGTAGTCGCCGTCCCAGGCCAGGATGGTGTCGAGCACCGTGCGCGCCGCGCCCTGGCTGCCGCGCCGGGCCGCCTTGAGCGGAGCCGAGGCGAGCGGGCGGTTCTGCGCCGTTGCGCCCACCACGCGGTCCACCCTGGCGGTCGCGGCGTAGCCGCCGCCCTCGGCGTGTGCGGCCTTGACCACCCGGCGGAGCAGGCCCGTGCGGTGATAACGCCCGGTGACGCGCTCGAGCGCCACCCCGTCGCCCGTGGTCCAGCCCACCGACGGCACGTTGTTCCACTGAACGAGATAGCCCTGCTCGGGGTTGATCGCCTGCGGGCGCTCGCCGGGCGGGATGAACCCGCGCCACTCCGCCCCGCCGGTGCCCGGCACCGGCAGGCGCTCGTCCCAGTTGCGCGGGCGCATGGGGAGCAGGCCCGGGTGCCAGTAGCCGATGTTGCCCCGGTCGTCGGCAGCCATCAGGTTCTCGTTCCACGAGACGAGGTCCATGGCGCGGTCCACGTCCTCGATCGAGCGCGCCTCGTTCACCGCCGCCAGCCCCTCGAGCGTCTCGGCCTCGCGCCCCCAGACGGCGTAGCGGCGCGCGTACGCCACCCCGTCCCCGCGCGCCTGCACCGGCCCATGCACCGTTCGGCAGATGCGCTCGGTGTGCGTGCCGGCGCTCAGGTCCGGCACGCTGCCGCCGATCAGCCCCAGCAGCTCGCTGGGCGGGGGCCGGTAGGTGAAGGTCTCGTTGCGGCAGTCCATCTGCCGTGCCTCGCCGCGGAAGCGGTAGGCCTCCTCCCCCACCAGGTCCTCGACGTAGAGATCGTCCTCGTCGGTGAGCCCGCTCGTGACGCCCCAGGCCACATGGCCATTGTGGCCGGTGGCGATCACGGGCGCCCCCGGCGCCGTGGCGCCGCGCACGTCGAGCCCCGGGCCATGCAGCTCGAGCTCGATGAACAGCTCCGGGATGCTGAAGCCCAGCTGGGGCCCGTTGAAGAGCGTGGCCGTGCCGTCGCGCCCGCGGATGGCCCACATGTTCGAGCCGCCCGTGCGCCCGATCCCCGCCGGCGCCGTGTCCGCGGAGGCCGAGGCGGGCGCCGCGCCGCCCTCGCCGGGGAGGGGAAGGGAGCGCGCCAGCGCCGCCGACTTCTCGAACGCGCGCTCCTCCTGCGCCCGGGTGCGGCCCGGATTCGACGGGAAGCGCCCCTCGGCGCGGGGGATGGTGGGCACCTGGCCCGGGACGCGCAGCGGCAGCAGCCGGTCGAACCAGTCCGATCCGAGGGCCCTCAGCGCACGCACGTTGCGCAGCTCCTCGCCATCCCCGCTCGGGACGGTGCGGGCGAGGAAGACGCCGATGCGCACGAGCTCGAGCACGCCCCAGTCGTCGGGAAGCACGCCGGTGGCGATGAACTCCCCGGGCAGCTTGCCGGGGTCGGCGCGCGTCTCGGCGATCCAGGCGTTCACGCCCTGGCGGTAGGCCTCGTAGCGTGCCTGCATGTCCTGCGGCAGCCGGGCGAACTGCTCTGCCAGCTCGCCCTCGGTGTAGTAGTCGCGCCGGGCGACGATGTCGTCCTCGAGCACCGAGCGGCCGAGCAGCTCGGCCAGCCGTCCGGACGTGGCCCGCCGGAAGGCCTCGAGCTGGAACAGCCGGTCCTGCGCGACGGCATAGCCCGCGCCCCACCAGAGGTCGCCGGCGCTGTCGCCGGTGATGGCCGGCACGCCGTAGGAGTCGCGCACGATGCGGACGCCGGGCCGCGGGCGCTCCTCGCTTCCCGGCTGCCCGAACCCCGCGGGCTTGAAGTCGAAGCCGAGGAAGAGGCCCAGCTGGTCCTTCAGGTGCGGTGAGCCGGTGCCGTCGAGGATGCCCGTGGGCGAGACGAAGCCGCTCTGCCCGGGCGGGAGCACGGAGCCGGCCTCGCGCGCGGCCGCATGTGCCGCCGGCGCCATCACGAGCGCCACGACAACAGCGAGCATCCCCATCCCCACGCGTCCCTGCCCCATGCGGCGGCGATAGTACCCCGCCGAACGTTTGCCCCGCGCCAGCATGGGCATTCGAGCCCCATGGCGAGCGACCCGCTAGAGCTCTTCCTGGCCGACATAGCGCGCTTCCCGCTGCTCAGCGCCGGGGAGGAACGCGACCTGGCGCGGCGCATCGAGCGCGGCGACGGCGCGGCGAAGGACCGCATGATCGAGTCCAACCTCCGCCTCGTGGTGGCGAACGCGAAGCGCTACCGCGGGCTCGGCCTGCCCTTCCTCGACCTCATCCAGGAGGGCATCCTCGGCCTGATCCGGGCCGTCGAGAAGTTCGATCACCGCAGGGGCTTCAAGTTCTCCACATACGCGACCTGGTGGATCCGCCAGGCGCTGCAGCGCGGTGTCCAGCACCACGCCCGCACCATCCGCGTGCCCGTGCACGTGGCCCAGCGGCTCCAGAAGCTGGGAGCCATAGAGCAGCGCCTGGCCACCGAGCTGGGACGCGACCCCAGCGACTCGGAGGTGGCCCGCGCGATGGAGCTCGGCGAGGCCGAGCTCGAGGAGCTGCGCGGGTCGGAGCGGGTGCCAGTGAGCCTCGAGTCCCCGGTCGGAGCCGACGGCGACACCGAGTTCGGGGCGCTCATCCCATTCGACGGGCCGGGCCCCCACGAGGACGTGGCCGAGGCACTCGAGGAGGAGTCGATTCGGCGCGCCCTGGAGCGCCTCGACGTCGAGGAGCGGCAGGTGATCGAGCTGCGCTTCGGCCTGGCCGGTGCGGAGCCCCGGACGCTGCGGGACGTCGCGCGCCGCGTCGGGCTGTCGGCGGAGGGCGTCCGCAAGGTCGAACGGCGTGCACTGGGCAGGCTCGCCGAGGAGCGCGAGCTCCAAGCCCTCGCCGCCTGAGACGTCCTAGGGCGAGGCACGGCGTCGCGCCGTGCGGTTAGCATGCCCGCCGCATGGAGATTGTCATCTTCCTCGTCCCGTGGGTCCTCATCGGGATCGGGATCCTCTTCGTGTCGTTCTCGGGAGGGCCGGGCGAAGCCCGGCGCGCGTACCTGACCCGCGGCAACCGCGCGTTCGGGATCGCCATCCCGCTGATCTACATCGCGTTCGGCATCGCGGTGCCCGCGCTGGTGCTCTCCTCGCGCGAGGAGAACGCCGGCGCCACCGCCTCGCTGGCCAACGAGGACCTGTCCGCGGAGCTCGAGCGCGGCAAGGAGCTCTTCCGCCAGACGTGCGCCAGCTGCCACGACCTCGACGCGATCAACGCCAACGGGGTCACCGGGCCGGACCTCGACGAGATAGGCGAGGTCACGCCGGAGCGCATCGTCACGGCCATCCGCATCGGCGGCACGGGCGCAAATCGCATGCCCGCGGGGCTGGTCGAGGGCGAGAACGCCGAGGCCGTGGCAAGGTACGTGGCCGCGGTCGCGGGCAAGTAGCCGGACGGCGATAGCCGTCGCCCTCCCGCGTCCTCGCTCGCTCGCGTGCGGAGCACGCGTCGCTCGCTGCGTCCTTGGATGGCTCGGCTCTCGCCGCCCGGTGGCCGTCCGTCGAGGCTGCTAGGCTGCCGCCGTTCCGAATACGCCGAAGCGCCCGCATGGATGAAGCGGGGCGCGGGGGACCCGGTGGCCGGAAGGCCGGGGGCGAATCGCCGCCAAGGTGCGGCGTAGCGCAGCTCTTTCAGCGCGAGCCCGTCAGCTAACCCCGTAGGCCTACGAAAGAGAGCAATGGACTCAGCGCACGCGCGCGCCGAGCGCGCTTACACAGAACTCAGCCGGCCGGCCCGGGCCGATCTGCGCCTCGTGGATGAGCCGCCGGCACGGGATCCGGAGACCGGAAGGCGGACCGTGACGATCCGCGGCCAGGTGGCCCCGCCACGCCGGCGCTCGCCGGCGGCCGCACAGATCTCCGCGCGACCCGATCGCGTGGCGATGTGGGCCGTGATGCTCGGCCTCTTCCTGGTCTTCATGGCCGTGGTCACCGCCACGCCGTAGCCCGGGGAGGAGGGCCGGCGTAGCCGGCCCGGGCACGAGAGGCCGGATGCCGAAAGTCCCCATCAGGGCGCGGGGCAGGATGCCCCGCGGAGGATTCCTCCAAGCAACAGCGCAGCAACGGCCGCCCGCCCGGGTTAACGGGTCAGGAAGGCGCGCTCGCAGCGTGCGGCAGCCGCCGCATGTCCAGCGCCTCCGCTTCCCCCGAGACCCCAGATGCGCGCTGCCACGACATTCGCTGCCCTGACCGCCGCCGCGGCCCTGCTCTTCGCCGTCACCGGCGCGGGGGCCGACTCGGAGGACCCGGCCGCCGTGGGGGCGCAGGAGACCGGCCCGCGTCACCAGCTCCTCGGCAGCTGGAAGGCCGGCCGCAGAGGCAAGCTCGTGATGCGTGAGAGCCGCGGGCGCGTATCCGGCCGCGTGAGCCGCACGCTGCGGATCGGCGGCTGCCGCGTGCCGCGCCGCGTGGCGCTGTTCCGCTCGCTGCGCTTCGTGCGGCGCGAGCTGCAGTCGGACGTGTGGGTGGGCCGGCTCGCCCTGCCCGACGCCGACCGTGACTGCCGCAGGCGCACGGTGAGCGTCCGCGTGCGGGTGTCCAGCGACCTCAGGGTGCGCGCGCTCTACCGCGACGAGGGACGCCGCCGCACCCTCCGCATGCGCCGCGTGCGCCCGCGGGTGCACGCGGGCGACCCGGTGCTCGGCACCTGGGAGCGCAGGGGAGCGGGCATCACGGTGAGGCGCCGCGACGACGCCTACGTGGGCGTGGCGCGCGACGCCTTCCTCCTGAGCAACAACTGCACCGTCTCGGCCGGCACGGTCGTGTGGCGGCTGCGCCCGTCCGCGCCCGAGCGCTACGACGGAGCCGTCCAGACCTTCCTGCCGCCGCCCACGTGCGACCCGGGGACGCCCTCGGACAGCCGCTGGCGGCTGGAATCCGAGGACGAGCTCGTGCGCGAGGCGCCCGACGGCTCGATCACCGAGTACACGCGCGCCGCCGAGTAGAGCACCGCTCCGGAGCTCGCCCCTTCAGGAACGGTTAAGCCCGCGCCGGTACCAATCCGGAACGGCCGCTGCCGCGTATCCGTTTGCGACGGGGTACCCGGCGGACACGCCGCCATCCCGCGATCTATACTTACCGCACGTAAGCTAGGTGCAGAAAGTGAAGCCATGAAGACCAAGGAGAGCAGGTTCCAGGTTCACGACGAGCTCACGGCACCCGAGCGCAGCCTTCCGGTCCTGAAGGGCGCCCTGTCCGGCGGCGGACAGCTCCCCAACTTCGTCGGCGTGCTCGCGGGCGCCCCGGCGGCGCTGCGGGCCTACGCGCGCTTCCGCTCGGAGCTGCGCCACGGCTCCCTTCCGGTCAAGAGCCAGCAGCGCATCGACCTCGCGGTCGCGGAGCACCAGCGCAGCGAGTACGCGCTGGCCACGCTCCAGCGCACCGCGCGCGACGCCGGCCTCGGCCTTGACGAGATCGCCAAGGCGCGGCGCTTCGAGTCCGCCGACGAGCGCGAGGCGGCCCTGCTCGGCTTCGTCCGCGCGCTGCTGGAGAGCGACGGCCCGCCCAAGGCCGTGCACATCGAGGAGGCCCGCGAGGCCGGCTGGAGCGACGAGCAGATCCTCGAGGCGGTCGCGCACGTGGCGCTCGCCTCGTTCGGCAACCTCGTCACCCAGGCGGGCGACGTCCCCAGGGACGGGTCTCAGGAGGAGTCCCGGCTGCTTCAGGCGGCGTAGCATCTGGAGCGATGTCGGGCCTCTGCTGCTCCCACTACCACCACGCGGTGGAGCTGATCGGCAAGCGCTGGACTGGCGCCATCGTCTTCGTCCTCCTCGAACACGGCCCGATGCGCTTCTCCGAGGTGGGGACAGCAGTGCCCGACCTGTCTGATCGCCTCCTCTCGGAGCGGATGAAGGAGCTCGAGACCGAGGGCATCGTGCGCCGCACCGTATGTGGCGGGAGCCCCGTCAAGGTCGAGTACGCCCTGACGGCCAAGGGCCAGGCCCTGGAGCCCGCTGTCCGCGCGCTCAAGCTGTGGGCGCGCGAGCACGCCGCTCGTTAGGCTGCCCTCTTCGCGAACCACCACGCCGCCCACCCGCGAAAGGGAGCCCGATGGCCGACCAGCCGCAGACCGCCGACGACGTCAAGGCGATCGTCGAAGAGCGCGACATCCGCTTCATCCGCTTCTGGTTCACGGACATCCTCGGGCAGCTCAAGAGCTTCTCCGTGGGCAAGGACGAGCTGGACGACGCCTTCGAGGGCGGCATGGGCTTCGACGGCTCCTCGATCACGGGCTTCAACGCCATCGAGGAGTCGGACATGATCGCGATGCCCGACCCATCGACCTTCAACGCGCTGCCCTGGCGTCCCGAGGACAAGGGCGTCGGCCGCATGTTCTGCGACGTGGTCACGCCCGACCGCCAGCCCTATGAGGGCGACCCGCGCCACGTGCTGCGCCGCGCGCTTCAGCGCGCCGAGAGCATGGGCTTCGACCACTTCTACGTGGGTCCCGAGCTGGAGTTCTTCTACTTCAAGAACGCCCGTCCCGAGGACGGCAAGCCGGAGGTTCTCGACGAGGGCGGCTATTTCGACCTCACCACCCTCGACGCCGGCTCGGATGTGCGGCGCGAGACCGTGCTGGCGCTCGAGCAGCTCGGCATCCACGTGGAGTACACCCACCACGAGGTCGGCCCGTCGCAGCACGAGATCGACATGCGCTACGCCGACGCCCTGAAGATGGCCGACGACTGCATGACCTACCGCATCACGGTCAAGGAGTACGCCATGAAGTACGGCTGGCACGCCACCTTCATGCCCAAGCCGCTCTTCGGCGAGAACGGCTCCGGCATGCACACGCACCAGTCGCTGTTCAAGGGCGGCAGCAACGCCTTCTACGACGCCGACGACCAGTACTTCCTGTCCGACGTGGGCAAGGCCTACATCGCCGGCCAGCTCAAGCACGCGCGCGAGGTCTCCTCGATCTTCGCCCAGTGGGTCAACTCGTACAAGCGGCTCGTGCCGGGCTACGAGGCGCCGGTCTACTGCGCCTGGTCGCGCCGCAACCGCTCCGCGCTCGTGCGCGTGCCGCTCTACCATCCCGGCAAGGAGCAGGCCACGCGGATGGAGCTGCGCTGCCCCGACCCCGCCTGCAACCCCTACCTGACGTTCGCGGTGCTGCTGCAGGCCGGGCTCGAGGGGATCGAGAAGGGCTACGAGCTGCCCGAGCCGATGGAGAAGAACCTCTACCACCTGTCGCCCGACGACCGCAAGCGGCTGGGCATCGAGCAGCTGCCCGAGACGCTGGGCGAGGCCGTGGAGATCACCGCCGGCTCGGAGCTCGTGCTGCGCACGCTCGGCGAGCACATGTTCAACCGCTTCGTGGAGATCAAGCGCCAGGAGTGGGACGACTACCGCGTGCAGGTCAGCCAGTGGGAGCTGGACCGCTACATGGCGGTGTTGTAGAACTCCTGGTCATGGCGTCGAACATACGGTAATGTTCGACGATATGAAGGCATTTCCCATACCCTCCCGCGATGTCCGGCTCCCGCGCCGGGCGCTCGAAGCGCTCGCCGAGGGCCGGGCCGTCGCGGTCACGCGCTACGGCAAGACCGAGCACGTCGTCCTCGCCGAGCGCCAGTACGCTCAGGTCGCCCCGCTGCTCGAGGCACTCGAGGAGGGCGTTTCCGTGTCGCCCGAGCTCCTCATGACGCGCTCAGATGTGGAGCTGGCGCGGGAGCTGGCCGACGATCGCGAGCCCACCGAGGCTGAGGAGGCCCAGATCGCGCGTCTCGTAGAGGAGTCCGGCCGGTAGTGCCGCTCGCGCCCGCCGAGCTTCGCCGCGGGCGCATCTGCTGGGCCCTCTATCCATTCGCGGGCCAGTTCCCCGCCGCGCTCGCCGACGGGCCGCGGGTGGATACGGTCGAGGATCTCGCCGGCCACCACGGCGGCCGTCCCGTGCGGCTGGTCACCGAGGCGCGGCTGCGACCCGTCCTCCTGCTCCACGACGGCACCCGCGGGGAGCAGGAGGACCTCGTGTGCCTGCGCGTGAACACGGTCAAGGCCCGGCACCGCAGCGACTCCGACACGTGGGACCGGATCGAGCGGGCAGAGCATCCCTTCTTCCTCTTGCTGCCGGCGACGGAGCGGCGTTACGGCCTACCAGAGGATTCCGTCGTGGCCATCGCGTCCGTCGGGACGGTGCACAAGAGCGCGCTGCTGGGGCCGCGTCACGTCGGCGAGCTCAGCCGGGCGGAGATGGAGACCGTCTCCGATCGGATGTCGGTGGCGCTCGGCCTCGACCTCGCGCCAAAGGTGGCCGCTCTCGCCAAGGAGCTGCTGCGCCGGGCCGGGCTCGTGGAGGCGGGAGGGGAAGAGGAGGGCCAGAGCCGCGGGCCCGCGTGACGGTTAGGATCACCCGCCTTGATCAGGAGCGCCCTCGTGTTGTCGTGCTCGGCCGTCGTCCTGGCCGCGGCCGGCTGCGGTGAGGATCAGATCGACACTGCCAAGGCCGAGGATGAGATCGCCCGCGCCATCGCGTCGCAGACGGGCCTGGCAGTGGAGTCGGTGGAGTGCCCCGATGATGTCGAGGCGGAGCGGGGCGGCACGTTCGAGTGCACCGCCACCGGGGCCAACGGCGGCGAGGCCAAGGTCCAGGTCAGCCAGACCGACGACGAGGGCAACATCCGCTTCCAGGCGCCGGACCTGCGCGCGCTCGGCGCGCCGACGCCTGGCGGGACGCCGACCACACCGGGCGGCGAGGCGCCGGGCGGCGCGCCCACCTCGCCCGGCGGCGAAGCGCCGTACTCACCCGGCGGCGAGTAGCGCCGCCAGCTCGTCCGGCTCGGTCACGGGCTGCTTGCAGGCGAACCGCACGCAGACGTAGGCGGCCGCCCGCCCGTCCACGGGCTCGCGGCCCTCGAGCAGCGGCACGCCGTCGGCCCGGCCGCCGGCGAGCACGAGATGGGGGCGGAACTCCGAGCGCACCACGCGTTCGAGCGGCCCGACGTCCTCGCCCGCGAGCGCCACCTCCTTGACCGCCGCGAAGTGGAAGTCCAGCGCCTGCAGCAGGTGCGCGAAGGCCTGGGGGTGGCGGCCCGCGAAGGAGTGCAGCAGCTGGAGCACCGACACGGCCCGGCGCTCGTACTCGTGCTCGCCGCAGAGGGCGGCCAGCCGCAGCAGCCCGTAGGCCGCGCTCGAGTTGCCGGAGGGGATGGGGTGGTCCTCGAGGTCCTTGCGGCGGGCCACGAGGCGCTCGTGGTCGGAGGACGTCTCGAAGAAGCCGCCGCGCTCGTCGTCGGCGAAGCGCTCGATCATCGTGTCCGCCAGCGCCCGCGCCTCGCCGAACCAGCGCGGGTCGAAGGTGGCCTCGTACAGGGTGATCAGCGCCTCGAGCAGGTAGGCGTGGTCCTCCAGGTAGGCGTTGAGCTTGGCCTCGCCGTCCTTCCACGTGCGCAGCAGGCGCCCGTCGTCGTCGCGCAGCTCCCCCAGGATGAAGTCCGCGCAGGCCGCGGCGGCCTCGACGTAGTCGTCGCGCCGGAGCACCGCGCCGGCCTCGGCCAGCGCCGAGATCATCAGGGCGTTCCAGGACGTGAGCCGCTTGTCGTCGAGGCCCGGGTGCACGCGCCGCTCGCGCGCGTCGTGGAGGCGGCGGCGGATCTCCTCGAGCGACTCCGGCTCGTGGGTCCCGCGGACGAGCACGTTCACGCCCTCCCAGTTGCCCTCCGCGCTTGCGCCGAAGTAGGTCACGGCGTCACCGGCGAGGTCTGCGGCGGCCGCGCGCAGGTCCTCCAGCGTCCAGACGTAGAACCTGCCCTCCACGCCCTCGGAATCGGCGTCGAGCGCGGCGAAGAAGCCACCCTCTGGGGCGCGGATCTCGCGCAGCGCCCAGTCCAGCGTCTCGCGGCAGACGCGCTCGAAGAGGTCGTGGCCGGTGACCTGCCAGCCATGGAGGTAGGCGCGGGCGAGCAGCGCGTTGTCGTAGAGCATCTTCTCGAAATGGGGCACGAGCCAGCGCTCGTCCACGGAGTAGCGGGAGAAGCCGCCGCCCACCTGGTCGTACATTCCGCCCGACGCCATCGCCAGCAGCGTGCGCGACGTCATCTCCGTCTCCCCGCGCCGCAGCAGGAACTCGAGAGCGGATGCCGGCGGGAACTTGGGCGCGCCGCCGAAGCCGCCGTAGACGGGGTCGAAGCCCGCGCTGAGCTGCGCCGCCGCGGTGTCCAGCACCTCGGCCTCCAGAGGCACCTCCGACGGCTCGAGCGCCGCGCCGCCGCGCAGGCGCTCCGCGATCGCGCCGCTGCGCTCGCGGATCTCGTCGCCGCGCTTTGCCCACGCGTCCGAGACCGCGTCCAGCACCTGGCTCCAGCTGGGCATCCCGTGGCGCTCCTGCGGCGGGAAGTACGTGCCCGCGTAGAACGGCACCTGGTCGGGCGTGAGGAAGACGTTGAGCGGCCAGCCGCCCTGCCCGGTCATGGCCTGGCAGGCCTCCATGTAGATCGCGTCGAGATCGGGGCGCTCCTCACGGTCGAGCTTGATGCACACGAAGCGCTCGTTCATGAGCGCGGCGGTGGCCTCGTCCTCGAACGACTCCCGCTCCATCACGTGGCACCAGTGACAGGCCGAGTAGCCGATCGAGAGCAGGATCGGCCGGTTCTCCCCGCGCGCGCGCCCGAGCGCCTCGTCGCCCCAGGCGTGCCAGTCCACGGGGTTGTCCTTGTGCTGGAGGAGGTAGGGAGAGGTCTCGTGGGCGAGGCGGTTGGCCATGCCTTCGAGGCTACCCGGGCAGGCGCTCGACGAACGCGCGGAGTGCGTCCGCGAAGGCGGGGTCCACGCTGGGCTTGGCCGTGGTGGCGGCCGTCTCGGCATCCGGCATCGCCGCGGCGGCGTCGTCGAACCCCTCCCGCGTGAACATCAGGCAGCCCTCGTGGTGGACGAGCAGGGTGGGCAACGGAGGCAGCTGCTCGCGGGCGGCGGCGATCTCGCGCGCGTACGCCGGGCCGTGGGCGTTGATGTCGCCATAGAAGGCCCTGGCCACCCCATGGGGGACCCGGTCGAGGAACTCCTCGGCGAGCGGGTCGGCCTCGTGCGCGGGCTCGCGCTGGAGGCCCAGCCACGACCGGAACTGCTCTCGGACGAACGCCCGGTGCGACGCGTCGGCGAGCTGGATGTGGGCGTCCACCACGGCGCCGTTGAGTGAGCGCCGCTCGCTCGTCATGTCGAGCGACACGATGGGGTGCCCGAGGGCGAGCGTCCGGACCGCCCCCGGACGGTCGCGGCTGAGCAGCACCGCGCCCAGCGAGCCCAGCTCGTCGCCGACCACGACGACACGATCCCAGCCGAGCCGGTCCAGCTCGGCGAGGCCGCGGTCGGCGCGGGCCTGGAAGGGCGAGGCCTCGGCCCGGGGCTCGCTGCCGACCCCCGGCGCGTCATAGCTGGCCACCTCGGCCCACTCCTCCAGCAGCGGCCGGATGGTCCACTCGAGCTCGGTGAGGCTCGGCATCAGCAGAATCCGGGGGCGATCAGCCACCGCGCAGCTCCGCGCGCTTGATCTTGCCGCTCGGCGTCTTGGGGAGCGCCTGGGCGAACTCCACGATCCGAGGGTACTTGTACGGAGCGGTCTGCTCCCTGACGTGCTCCTGGAGAGCGCGGGCCAGGGTGTCGCCGGCCTCGTGGCCCTCGCTCAGCACCACGATCGCCCGCACCACGTGGCCGCGCTCCTCGTCGGGGGCCGCCACCGCCGCCGCCTCGGCCACCGCCGGGTGGGACACCAGCGCCGACTCCACCTCGAATGGGCCGATGCGGTAGCCGGCCGAGATGATCACGTCGTCGGTGCGGCCCTCGAACCAGAGGTAGCCGTCCCCGTCCTCGCGCACGCGGTCGCCGGTGCGCCAGGGCTCGTCCCGCGGGCCGTCGATGAAGAAGGTGGGGACCGTGCGCGGGTCCGCGCACAGCTCGCCGTCCTCGACCCAGAGGCGGAAGCCGGGCAGGGGCCGCCCCATGGACCCTGGGCGCACCGGCTTGCCGATCGGCATCCCGGTGAGCGCGCCGGTCTCGGTCTGCCCGTAGCCGTCGTGGATCGTGACCCCGGCCGCGTCCTGCCACAGGCGCACGATCTCGGGGTTGAGCGGCTCCCCGGCGGCCACGGCGTGGCGCAGCCCGAGCCGACGCAACTGCGTGCGCTTGGCGATGGCCCGGTACTCGGTGGGCGCCATGCAGAGCACGTCCACGCCCTCGCGCTCGATCAGCTCGAACCGCTCGGCGGGGTCGAAGCGGCCATCGTGGAGCAGCGCCGCGGCGCCGCGCAGCCAGGGGGCGATGAAGCTGTTGCGGGCGGACTTGGACCAGCCGCTCGCCGCGGTGCACCAGCACAGGTCGCCGGGCCGGGCGCCGAACCAGTGCTCGGCCTGGACGGCCTGGCCGGTGAGGTAGCGCTGGCCGTGGCGGATGGGCTTCGGCTCGCCGGCTGTGCCCGAGGTGAAGACGATCAGCGCCGGGTCGAGCGGGTCCAGCTCGGCGGCGGGTGCCGGGTCGTGTGCGAACAGCTGCTCGTCGGGTGCGAGCAGCAGCGGGCCGTCCCAGCCCGCGGCGGCCAGCGTGTCCGCATCGCGCTCGTCGGCCACCACCAGGCGCGGAGCCGCCGCGTCGATCCGCGCACGAAGGTCGGCGGGACGCAGCTGCTCCGTGCACGGAAGCGCGACGGCGCCGAGGCGGAAGCACGCGACCAGCGCGTAGACCCACTCCGGCCGGTTGCCGACCATCGTCATCACCACGTCGCCCTGCCGCACGCCCTCCGCCACCAGCCGCCCGGCCAGCCGCGCCGAGCGGCCGGCCACCTCGCCGAAGGGGATCTCCGAGCGCGAGCCATCCCGGGCGAGCGCCACGAGCGCGAGCCGGCCCGGCGGCGCGGCGTCCACGATGTCGCGGGCGAAGTTCACCGGCGGGATCGTATGTGTCCGCGCGCCGCCGATACCCCGAAAGTGGCGGGCACGTCCCTGTCCCCGGGAAGGGTTGTTATGACGACCCCCGAAGCTGTTACCCTGCTCGCCACGCCGAATCCACGCCATGCGTGGAGCGGGGGACCCGGTTTTCGGGGCGAACCTCTTTCGAGAGGCGCGCAAGCTCTTTCAGCGCGAGCCCGTCAGCTAACCCCGCAGGCGAACGAAAGAGATCGTGAACGCCTGCCGCCGCATACCGCTGCTCGCTGCCCTCGTGGCCGCCTGTCTGTGCGCGCTCCCCGCCGGAGCGTCTGCGCAGGGGCCCTCCACGGGCGGGGCCTCGCCCGACGATCCCGCGCTGCGGCCGCCCGGCCGCGCCATCCTCAACGACGCCGGGCTGGCCGTGCCGCCGCCCGACGCGCCGCCCGAGGTGGTCAAGGCCATACGCGCCGCCAACCGCATCGCGAGCAAGCCCTATCGCTACGGCGGCGGGCACAACGCCTCCTTCCGCGACCGCGGCTACGACTGCTCGGGCGCCGTGAGCTACGCGCTGCACGGCGGCCGTCTGCTCGACTCCCCGCTCGACTCGTCGAGCTTCATGAGGTGGGGCGAGCGCGGCCGCGGGCGCTGGATCACCGTCTACACCAATCCGGGCCACGCCTTCATCGTGATCGCGGGCCTGCGCTTCGACACCGGCGGGCGCGACCGCGTCGCGCGCCGCCGCGGGCGCGCCGGCACCGGCCCGCGCTGGGCCGGCCGCCGCAGCACGCGCGGATACCGCGCGCGCCACCCCGAGGGCCTCTAGGTCAGGAGTCGCTCCCCGCGGTGCGGAGTTTGGGTCGCCATGCACCCAAATCCCGGATCGTTGGCCGGAGCCCACCCCTCCCGGCGGGCGAGAGCGCGGTCGTCAGCGGCGTCCGGTCAGGGCCTCCAGCAGGCGCGTGATCGCGGCCTGCATCGCCTGGCGCTCGAGCCCTGGCGCCGCCGAGAGCTCGTACAGGCGCAGGCCGTCCACGGCGGCTATGAGCACGCGGGCGTCGTTGGCCGGGTCGGGGGAGCCGGCGCCCGTGAGCATCCGCTCGGCCAGGCGGCGGTTGGCGGCGTTCCAGTCGCGGCAGATGCGGCGCAGCTCGGGCCGGTGGGCAGCCTGGAGCTGGAGCTCGTACTGGGCCACGAGCAGCGCGCGGCCCTCGCCCTCGATCTGCTCCGCGAGCCAGTCGACGAACGCCGACGCCCATCTGCCGGGCGAGCGGAGGTCCCCGCCGAGCTCGCCGGCGCGCTCGTCGATGCGCTCGATCTCGGTGGCCGCCGCGTGCGCCAGCGCCCGCTCCACGAGGTCGGCCTTGGAGCTGAAGTAGTAGGTCATGGCGCCGAGCGCGACGCCCGCCTCCGCCGCGGCCGAGCGGTGGGTGACGGCATCGAGGCCGCGCTCGCCGATCACGCGCAGCGTGGCCTCGAGGATGGCCCTGCGCCTACCTGGGGGCTCCGCGACCGTTGATGTCACCGGGTGAACCTACCTGCCCCGATGGGGTTGTACAAATGTACGACCGTTCGCTAGCGTGCCCGGCGTAATCGGCTTTGGGAGGAGCCCATGAAGCACATCGGTGTTCACGTCGTCCTGGCCGCCGTGGCGGCGACGGCCGTGTTCCCCGCGACCGCCGGTGCACACATCGAGCGCGAGCCGATCTTCGTGGACCCGGCAGCGGACGAATCGATCTTCCCTCCGGCCGGAGGAGCGTTCGTGTCGACCCGCAGCCCCGCGACGCCCGAGGCGAACATGGGGCGCTTCGAACGCTCGGCGGCGCGGCGCTGGCGGGAGGGGGTCAGCGATGCCGACCGAGCGGCCATCCGCGACCGGTACGTGGCGCTCTCGCGCGAGCAGCAGGAGGACGCGCGCAGCTACCTCGCCGGCCTTCCCGGCGACACCATCGCGGCAGACCTCGGCCTCACCGATCCCAAGGTGCAGGCACAGGAGACGATCGTGGTCTGCAGGCCCGACTCGATGGACCGGCTGCGCGCCGCCATCGGCCAGTTCCGCGGCACGGCCGAGGGTCGTGAGCTGCTGCCGGTGAGCGAGGCGCGTCAACTCATCCGCGACAACGACGCCTACCGCGAGCTGTGCCGTTTCGACGAGATCCACCCGGCCGTGATGGCCGCCGACAACCAGGACTCCGTCCTGATCATGCCCGGCTTCTACACCGAGCCCACGGCGCGCTCGAAGCCACACAACGACCCCGCCTGCGCGGAGTTCGTCAGCCCCGAGAACGGCGCGCCCACCTACGCGTACCACTTCAACTGCCCCAACGATCTCAGCCTGGTGACGTTGCTGGGCGAGGACCTCGAGGGCAACTGCGTCCGCTGCAACGTGCAGATCCACGGCACCGGGGTGCGGGCCGAGGACGTGATCCTGGAGGGCGGAGAGAGCGTGCCCGACCCCGGTGTCTCAGGTGACCTGTTCGAGGAGGGCCTCGGCCCCGCCGAGGGCGCCAAGGAGGTGGGCATCCGCGTCGAGCGGGCCGACGGCGCCTACGTGCACAACCTCACCGTCCGCAACGTCGAGGAGCACGGGATCTACAGCATCGAGACCGACGGCATGGCCGTGAACGACGCGAACATGTTCTACGCGCGCGAGTACGGGCACCTCAGCTTCGTCACCGACCACAACATGATCAAGAACAGCGAGACCGCCGGTTCGGACGACGGGGGCATCTATCCCGGCGCGTCGCCGCCCTCGCGGCCGCGGATCAACACGATCGTCAAGGACAACCTCTCCCACCACAATGCCCTGGGCTTCAGCGGGACGATGGGGTCCAACATCCTGATCAAGGACAACCGCTTCGTGAACAACTCGGTGGGCATCTCGCTCGACTCGTTCTACCGGGCCGGGCATCCGGGCTTCCCGCAGAACAGCTCAGTGATAACGAACAACGTCATCGCCCACAACAACTTCGACACGTTCGGCGAGGACGCGTGGGTGAAGTCGTCCGTGCCGGCGGCGGTGGGCACCGGTGCCTGGCTCGTGGGCGGCAACGACAACATCTACAAGAACAACCACGTGTATGACAACTGGCGCAACGGCTTCATGCTGATCACGGTGCCCGACGCCCTGTCGAACCAGTTCTCGCACGCGCCCGAGCTGCCCGAGGACGCCCGGATCTCGACCTCGCACCGCAACCGCTACGAGGGCAACGTGATGGGCCGCTCGCCCGAGGGCGAGGTCATGCCCAACGGCACCGACTTCTGGTGGGACGAGCTCGGGCAGGGCAACTGCTGGGATGCCAACACCGGTCTCGGCGGCGGCGCCACGACGAGCGATCCGGCACGTCTGCCCGGCTGCGACGACTTCCCCAACGTCGGGCTGGGCAACCCGCTGAAGGAGATCGTGCTTGTGGCGTGCGGTTTCGCGCTCACCGAGCGCGACGAGAACACGCCCGCCTGCGACTGGTACCAGCAGCCGCCCGAGCCGGCGAGGCCGATCGAGGAGGGCTGAGCGTGCGCGTGCTCCGCCGGGCGGGGATCGTCGTCGTGGCCGTCGCCGCCACGGGTGCGCTCTCGTTCGCCCTCTTCGGCGACGGGAGCGACCAGGCCGGCGCCGGGGACGAGCGCTATCTCCCGGGCAACTCGCGCGCCGGGGCGGGTGGCGCGCTCAGCCAGGTGCCGGAGGCCGATTGCAGCCAGTGGCGCCGCGGGTCTCCGCGGCAGCGCAGCAACGTCGTGGAGGAACTCGGAGCCCTGTTCGACCGCAACGGCGGCGCGCGGCTGCCGGGCGACTACGCCACCGGCGTGCTCGACCGGGCCTGCGCCGAGGACTTCGCATCCGCGTTCAAGCTCTGGAAGGTGTACGAGCGGGCGCTGGGCTTCCAGTACGACCGCTCCGTGCTCGACCGCTGAGGGACTCGCCCGCCGGCCCGATGCGGTGCCGGCGAGCGAGTCTTGAAGAGGACTACGAGGGCTGCCGCACTGCCAGTTCGTTGAGCTGGTCCTGGAGCCACTTGATGTGGAAGCTCAGCAGGAAGGCGCGGCCGATCGAGCCCCAGAAGGTGGCCTGCTGGGGCAGTCCCGCCATGGCCTGGGCCTCGCGGATGCGGCCCATGGTGCCCGCCCAGCTCACGAAGGGAGGCACGATCACGAACCAGCCCAGCGTGACGGCGAGGAGGCTCTTGGTGGGGTCGGTGTGGATCCGGCCGCCGGACCACTCGCCGAGCTCCTTGCAGAGCCGGTGGTACCAGATCAGCGAGTAGAACGGGACGAATGCGCACAGGAGCCACTGGGACACGGGATCCCGCGGCTGCAGCCCCGTGGTTGCCGGCGCGGCGGCCGGAACGCCCGGAATGGGCGGAGGCTGCGGCGCGGCCTCGGGTGTGCTGGTCATGCTCCTCCTTTTCCGCCCGCGGGCGGTACGAGTCCAGGTCCGCGCCAGCGTAGGTGCGCTCCGGGCGCGCCGCAAGGGGCGCCAGCCGGGCGTCACGGATCCGTCAGTAGACTGATTCGCGAGTCAACGACGCAACCCAGGAGCCCCACTTTGGCCGTCGCCAGCCCCTACCAGGAGAAGACCGACGAGCAGCGCGCGATCACCGAGATGGTGCGGCAGTTCGTCGACGAGCAGATCCTCCCCGTCGCCGAGGAGTACGACCACGAGGACAAGTTCCCGGAGCCCATCGTCGAGCAGATGAAGGAGCTCGGGCTGTTCGGCGTGACCATCCCCGAGGAGTACGGCGGGATGGGGCTCGACCTCACGACCTACGCGATGATCGTGGAGGAGCTCTCCCGGGGCTGGATCTCGATCTCCGGCGTGGTCAACACCCACTTCATCGGCTCCTACCTGCTCATGAAGTTCGGCACCGACGAGCAGAAGGAGAAGTTCCTGCCCAAGATGGCCACGGGGGAGATCCGGGCTGCCTTCTCGCTGTCGGAGCCCGAGGTGGGCTCGGACGTGCAGGGCATCAAGTCCACCGCCAAGAAGCTCGACGACGGCTCATACGAGATCAACGGGCAGAAGATGTGGGTGACCAACGGGCTGCGGTCCGCCCTGGTGTTCGTGCTCGTCAAGACCGATCCCAAGGCCGACCCTCCCTACAGCGGCATGACCTGCTTCATCACCGAGAAGGAGCCGGGCGCGGCTGAGAACCCGGGCCTGACCGTTCCGCCCCAGATCAAGAAGATGGGGTACAAGGGCGTGGAGTCCACCGAGCTCGTCTACGACGGCTTCAAATGCCCCGCCGACTCGATCCTCGGCGGCGAGGAGGCCGGAGTCGGCGAGGGCTTCCGCCAGATGATGGACGCGCTCGAGGTGGGCCGCGTGAACGTGGCCGCTCGCGGAGTGGGCATCGCCCAGCGCGCCCTCGAGCTGGCGCTGCGCTACTCGCAGGAGCGCAAGACCTTCGGCAAGGAGATCGCCAAGCACCAGGCCATCCAGTTCAAGCTCGCCGACATGGCCACCAAGGTCGAGGCGGCCCGGCTGCTCACCCGCAAGGCCGCGCTGCTCAAGGACGCAGGCGAGCGCTCCGACCTCGAGGCGGGCATGGCCAAGCTGTTCGCGTCGGAGGCCGGCAAGGAAGTCGTGGAGGACTCCTTTCGCATCCACGGCGGCTACGGCTACTCCAAGGAGTACGAGATCGAGCGGCTCTACCGCGACGCGCCGCTGCTGCTCATCGGCGAGGGCACGTCCGAGATCCAGCGGATGGTCATCGGCAAGAAGCTCCTGCAGCGCCACAAGGCATAACGGCCGGTGTCAGGTCTTGCAATCCGACATCGAAATGTCGGATTGCAAGACCTGACCCCCCTCAGCGGCGGATGTGCACCGGCGCTCCCAGCGGGAGCCCGGTCATGAGGCGCTCGAGCACGTCGTCGCCGGCGCGCAGGCAGCCGGCGCTGGAAGCCGCGCCGATGCCGGCGGCAGACGAGGTGCCGTGCACGCCGATGCGGTTGCCGCCCTGCCAGCCGGGTGGCAGGTTGGGCTGGATGCCGGTAAAGGCGATGATGCAGCAGCCGTACCAGTAGCCGAAGTCGGTGCCCAGCAGGCGGTCGGTGACGCCAAAGCGCCCGGTGGGGGTCGGGGTGGAGGGCCGGCCGACTCCCACGGTCGCGCTGCGCAGCACCCGCCGCCCGTCGCGCAGCTCCATGCGCCGCTCGGAGACGTCCACGTGCAGCGAGCGGTCGGTGCGGTACCAGTCGAGCCGGCCGGCGGGCACGCGGATCCAGCCCAGGCGGCCGGGAGGCCGGGCGTCGGTGGCCACGCCGATCCAGCGGCCGCCGCCGCGCGTTTCGAAGACGGTGAGGGCCGTGCGCGAGCCGAAGTCGGTGCGGTCGCCGGCGCGGCCGACCACGCTGCCGCCGGGGCGGTCGAGCACCGGGAGGCGCGTCCCCGCGGGCACCTTCGCGATCAGGCCGCGCGCGTCGCGCGGCGCCCGCCCGGGTGGCGCCTGCACGCGCCGGGGGGCGGCGTCGAGCAGCGCGGCGCGCTCGGGCGAGGGGGAGGGAACGGGGGAGGCGGTGGCCCGCGCCGGCGCGGGGGCCGTGGCCGCCGCGCCCTCGCGGGCGACCGCGTCGGCGGGCCGGGGCTCGCCGGAGCGCTCGGCTGCCTCGACGGCGCCGAGCGCGGCGACCCCGGCCACGATCGCTATGCCAATTCTGCGGCGCATCTCCCCTGATTATCGGACCAGCAGCAGCGTTCCGTAGACGACGCACGCCCCGGCAGCGGTGCCGTTGCCCTCCTGGCGCGCCACGCCGTCCACCAGGAGCTGCGTGCCCGCGAGCTGCACGCGGTGGATGAAGGTGTTCTGGCCGCCGATGCGGAAGCCGTCAACGGCGCCGTCGGCCAGGAAGTCGAAGGTGCCGTCGCCGGTGCCCACGCGGCGGGTGAGGTTGATCGTCTCGCCCGACGTGTTGGTCAGCGCGATGGTGGCGTCGGGGTTCTCGATGCCGGCCGCGTTGTTGCGGTCCTCGCAGGACGCGCTCAGGCGCGCGACGTTGGCGGTGTCGCCCTGGGACAGGAGCTCGACGGGGCTGCTGGCCGCGTTGTCGGGCGACTCGATCACCACGGCGAACGGCTCGGCGCGCGCCACCTCGGCGAGGAACTTGCCCGGGATCTGGCCGGAGCGCGACCCGCCGCGCGCGGCCGCCACCACGTTGCCGCGGGCGTCGCTCAGCGACGCGGCGGCCGATACGGCGCTCTTGCCGTCCACCGCGCCCGCGTTACGGGCAAAGCTCACGGCTGCCACGGCGGATCCGGTCGTGGCCATGACGAGCGCGATGAGCGCGACGACCATCGCCGGCGAGGGCTTGCGAAGCTTCATCTCCTGCTCCTCCTGTGGGGTGGGGGGTTCGGTTGGAGAACCCCGCCGCGGGGGCCATGGAGCGGCTTCTGCCACAATCAGCCGCCATGTCCGCCGGCGACACGAGGGCCCTCATCGAGACGGCCGTCGAGCGCTTCGGGAACGAGGTCCCGTCGCTCAAGCAGCTCAAGCTCGTCATCCGGCTGGAGCTGCGCTCTCGCGGCGACGCCCCGATCTGGCGCGTCGAGGTGCCCGGCCCGAACGTCTCCAGGGACCCGGCGGCGGACGCCCGCGTGGACGTGTCCGTGCTGCGCCCCCAGTTCAACGAGCTGGCCGCCGAGGGCGGCCTGAAGGACTGGGCCGAGGCCTACGAGCACGGCCACGTGAAGGTCACGGGCGAGGCCGGCGTCGTGAAGCTGATCGGCAACGTCATCCAGCGCCAGCTGGCCCGCGCGCGCTAGTTCGAGCGGCGCAGTTCCCTGGGAGCGCCCGCGCCGCGCCTCCGCGTGCGGCGCGGGCGCTCGCTCAGGGCAGTAGCTGGATGGTGACCTGGGCGATGGGGTTGGCGTCGACCGAGATCGACTTGCCCGCCCCGTCCTCGCCGCCCACGGCGCCGGAAGCGGCCGTGACGTCCAGCAGGTCCCCGTAGTCCGCGATCTGCGGTTGCTCGTAGCTCATCCTTGCCTCCCTCAGTCCCTGATGCAGAGCACCCGCAGCTGGATCCTCACGAGCGGCGACCCGTCCGTGAGCTGGTAATGGACAGGCTCGCTGCCGTTCTTGCAGGTCGTGTCCACCTCGTCCGCCCAACCCGCTGACGGAACCAGCACCAGGGCGGTGCTCGCCGCGAGCACGACGCCGAGTGCGCGTTTCCTCATATGACCCCCCTTCGGGCCCGCGTCCGGCGGGCCATGGCTGCTGGTCTGCTGGAACGCGGCGGCGGACGAAAACTTGCGCCAGTGGACGGTCGTAACCCGGCTGTCATTGCGGCGTCCGGCAGGGTGGTCTACCTTCGCCTGTAAGGGTGCCAATCGGACTCGACCCCTCCGCCGCCGGCGCCCGGCCGGCACGCATCGCGCGAGACCCGCTTGCCGGGCGGCTGCGGGAAGCGATCGACGCGGGACACCTCCTGCTGGTTGCACCGGCCGGCTATGGCAAGACCACGGCACTCGAGGAGGCCATCGCCGCGCCGGGCGCCCCGGCTCTCGCGCGCATCCGGTGCCGCGGCCACGGCTCCGCCGGGCAGCTGCTCCTGGCCCTCGCCGACGCCCTGCGGGGCGCGTGCCCGGGACTGGTCGACGTGGTGGGAGAGCGGATTGCCGCCGGCCTCGAGCCGCTCGATCCCAGGTCGGCGCTGCACGAGGTGGCGGCCGAGTTGGAGCGCCTGCTGGTCGACCCGCTGCTGGTGGTCTTCGACGACGCCGAGCGGCTTGCTGCGCGTCCGGACGCCCTGGAGCTGATCCAGCGCCTGCTCGACAGCGATGCCGCGCCGCTGCGCGTGGCCGTGTGCACGCGACAGCCGTTGCCGCTGCGGACGGCCAGGCTGGAGGTCGCCGGGCGGCTGACGCAGGCCGGGGTGGCCGAGCTCGCCTTCTCGCCCGACGAGTGCGCGGCCGTCCTGCGGCTCGCGCGCGGGCGAGATCCGGGCGCCGGCGAAGTCGAGGAGGTCTTGCAGCGGACCGAGGGCTGGCCACTGGGCGTGTCCCTGGCGGCGGTCGGCAGTGCCGGGGCGCGCCGCGGCGCGCTGTCGGCGTTCCTGGACGAGGAGGTGCTGGACCGGCTGGAGCCTGCGTTTAGCTCCGCGCTGCTCGTGACGAGCCTGCCCGAGCAGATCGACGAGGGCCTCGCGACCGCCCTGGGCGCGCCTGCCGGCTTTCTGGACGAGCTGCGGGTAAGAGGCCTGTTCGTGCAGGAGCGCGACGGCGGCGCGACGCTGGCGTATCACCCGCTGGTACGCGACTTCCTGCTCGAACGCCTTCACCGTGAGCGAAGCGACGCCGATCTGTGCGAGCTACACCTGCAAACGGGGCGCGCCCTGGCCTCGGGTGGACGCACGGTGGAGGCGATCGACCACCTCCTGGCCGCGGGGGAGTGGCAGGAGGCGACCACCGCCATCGCCGGTCATGGGCCTCTGCTTGCCCGCACCGAGCCCGAGACGGTGGGTCGCTGGCTCGGCCGGCTCCCGGAGGAGGTCGGGCGCCAAGCCGAGCCCGCCCTGCTGGCCGGGCGCCTGGCGGCAGGCTCGGGCCGGCTTCGCGAGGCACGGGAGCCGCTGGCCGCCGCCGTTGACGCATTCGCCGCGCGCGGGGACGTCCAGGGCGAGTGGCTCGCCCGGGTGGCGCTCGCCGATGCGCTGTTCCTGCTCCAGGACTTCGAGCCCGTGGTGGAGCTGGCGTCGGGGTTCGGCGAGTCACCGGCGTTCGGCGCGCCGATGGTCGCAGTCGCGGCGGCGGCCGCGCTGGCGCGCTGCTGCCGCTTCGACGAGAGCGCCGAAATGTATCGCCGGGCGACCGAGCATCCGGCGGGTGTCGGCTGGCAGGCGCTCGAACCCGGTTTCAGCGGCTTCTACATCGATTTGCCCGCCGGGCGGCTCGACCGCGCCCTCGCCGGCGTACGCGACGGGGTCGAACGTCTGCAGCAGGGAGACGACCCGTTCGAGCGGCTGCCCTACATGCTGGGCTTCCTCGCCCTGATCCACGAGGCGCGCGGGGAGGACGAGGCGGCACTCGGGGCCGCCCGGCAGGCCACCGCGCTCACCGAGCGCCGGCTCGTGGGCGGCTACATCGGCGACGTGGCCCGGCTCTTCACGGCGGGCATGCATGCGCGAGCCGGGCGGGTGGCCGAGGCCGAGCTGGAGCTCGAGCAGGTCCGCATCGTCCCCGAAGGGTGGTTCGCGTCGGACCCGCACGTGACGCGGGCCACGGTCGCCGTGCAGCGTGGCGAGCACGTGGTCGCCTGCGACGCGGCGGAGGCGGCGCTCGCCGAGGAGCTCGTGAGCTCGTGGTTCGAGCGCGAGCGCACCACCGCGCTCGCCGTGCCGGTGCTGGTGGCTGCAGGCCGGCCGGAGCGCGCCCGCGAGGCGCTCGAGACGGCCTTGGCCGCCTGTCCGCCGGCCTGCTCGAGCTCGCGGCTGCTGGGGCTGCGCGCCTGGGTGCGCCGGCTCGGCGGCCACGAGCCGGCGGCGCTTGACGACCTCGTGCAGGCGTGGGAGGAGTCCGGAGCCGAGTGCGTACATCTCGTGCGCCGGGACTGGGAGCGCATCGAGTCGCTGCTCCGCCAAGGCGCGGAGCAGGGAGCGCTGGACGCCGCGGAGCTGGTGACCGCCGTCGCCGCCGCCCGCCCGGGCGGGGACGCGCTGCTCCCCTTGGCAGACAGCCCGCAACCCGCCGTCCGGCGGGCCGTGGCGGCGCCCCTCGCGGCCTCTGGCCATCCGGCGAGCGCAGGGGCCCTGCACGGGCTGGCACACGATGCCCATGCGGGCGTGGCGACAGTGGCACGCGGATGCGCCGAGCGTCTCAGCGTGATGCCGCCGCCTCTCGTGATCTCGCTCCTCGGCGGCTTCGACGTCCGGCGCGGAACGTGGCGCGTGCCGCCCGATGCATGGGGCCGCAGGATCGCGGAGCGCCTAGTGCGCCATCTTCTCCTCCATCGCGCGTCCGGCGTGCACGAGGAGCTGCTCTTCGAGGCCTTCTGGCCGGGAAAGCCGCCGTCCGCCGCGCGCCGAAGCCTGCAGGTGGCGGTGTCTTGTGCGCGTTCGGTGCTCGATCCCGCGGCTTCGGAGACAAGCGCGGTCGAGGTGGGAGACCGCGTCTACCGGCTGGTGCTGCGGGAGGGTGACAGCGTCGACGCCGACGAGTTCGCGGTGGCCGCCCGCGCAGCACTCGAGCACCGCGGTGATGGCCGCCGGGACCTGCTGCTGGCCGCGCAGGGGCTGTGGGGCGGCGAGCCGCTTCCCGAGGACCGCTATGAGGACTGGGCCGTGGCCTGGCGTGAGTCGATGCTCGATCTCTACGGAGAGCTTCTCTCGGCGCTGGTGGACGCCCACGAGCAGGCGGGTGACACCTCGAGCGCTCTCGACGCGGCGCGAGGCCTTGTGGGCGTTGAGCCCCTGTCGGAGGGAGCGCACCGGCGCCTGATGGCCGCGTATGCGCGTGCCGGCCGGCGTGGCCATGCCCTGCGCCAGTTCCTCGCCTGCAGGCGCGCGCTCGTGGACGAGCTTGGCGTGGAGCCCGGCGAGGAGACCACGCGGTTGCACCGGGCAGTGCTCGCCGGCGACCCCGTGTGAGGATTCCGTGAGCGCCCGCCCTTAGCTTCGGGCGGCAATGGTGGTGCACAGGCGCACATTCATCGTGCGGGTGCTCGATGGCGCGATCGTGGTCGAGGATTTCCGCGTGGGTCGCCGCGCGCGCGTCGACGAGCTCGACGCCGTGGGCTTGCAGATCGGCAGCTGGCTGGCCGACGACGGCTCGCCGGCCCCGGCCGCGCCGCCCTCGCAGCTGACGGGCAGAGCAGACGGGGCGAGGAGGCCGTGAGTATGGGAACCAGGGGCAGGGCGCGAAAGCGCCGGATCGCAGCAAGCGAGGCGGCCATCGAGCAGCGGATCGCGGCCATCGGGCGAGCGCTGCGCGGCAGCAGCCCATCGACGGGGTTCGAGCGCGAGCGGCATGCGCTCCTGGAGACGCTCGCCACGTCGCGCGCAGCGCGGCTCGAGCGGGGCGCGCGCCGGCGCGGCCTGGCATCGGCGCGGCCGGTGTCGATGGTGGCCGCCTCGATCGGGCTGGGCCTCCTGGTGGCGCCGCTGGCAGCGCTCGGAGATCGTCGTGAGGAAGGCAACGAGGGCGCGGTGGCATCCGGGAACGCACGCGGCGAGCCGGTGCAGATCGGGGTGCGCAACCGCTCCCGTAGCGAGACCGGCCTGATCGCCAACGGGGACGGCTACTCGCTGCGGCTCTCGAACGTGAACCGCGGTGAGGGCGGCGGGGCGATCTTCGGCTGCAGGGCGGCGGCGGGGCGGGAGTCGTGCGTGAACGCCGACAACCTGGCCGACGGGCAGGCGTTCTTCTTCCGCTCGCGCGAAGGCTCGTCGGCCGGGCGTTTCCAGGTGGACGGACCGAACGCCGTGCCGTTCACGACAAACGCGCGCGGGATGGTCCAGAACCTGAACGCGGAGATGGTCGGCGGCCTGACGGCCCAGCAGCTTCTGGCCCGGGCTCCGCAGGAGGCGGCGGCCGGCGCTCAGGGGCCACCCGGCCCCGCCGGGCCGGAGGGAGAGCGCGGCGAGCAGGGGACGCCCGGGGCCCCCGGAACCGACGGCAGCGACGCTTCGATCAACGGCGTCCCCGCCGGCGGTGACCTCACCGGCGACTACCCGAATCCGCAGATCGCGTCAGATGCCGTGGGTTCGCCCGAGATCGCCAACAACGCAGTCGGGTCCCTGGAGATCGACTCGAACGCCGTCGATTCGGCCGAGGTCGCGTCGGGCGCGATCGGGACGACGGAGGTAAACAACAACACGATCAACGGGAACGACCTCGATCCCAACAACACTTTCGCCACGGACGACATCAGCCGCAACGGCGTCGGGCAGTTCGAGATCTCCCCGAACGCGATCAGGAGCAGCGAGATCATGGACGGTCAGGTGAGGGCCGCCGACCTCGCCGGCGGTGCGGTGACGGGCGACAAGGTCGCCGACGATGCAGTCGGCAGGGCGGGCATAGTGGACGACGCCGTCGATTCGTCCAAGGTCGCGGCTGGATCGCTGCGGCGACACGACTTCACGATCAGCTCCACCGGCGCCGGCGTCAATGTGTTCCTCGACCCCGGCGAGTGCTCGACTCGCGAGGTCACGAATACCGAGGCCGCGGTCGGCGACGACACCTACATCTCCGTCCAGAATCTCGCCGATGGCTTCGTGGTCTTCCCGATGACGGTCGCGACCGCCGGCAAGCTCCGCTTCCGCCTCTGCAACATCGGGCCGGCGACGACCGCCGCCGACCTGGACCTGTCAGCCCGAGTGATCAAGCCATGACGAGCGGGATGACGCGTTCCGGCAGCCGAGGACAGGGCGGTGATCGAGCTGTGTCTGTGAATCCCGGGGTCGTGGAGACCCAGTCCTCGCGGGCATGGATGGATGTGCGCAAGGGGTGGGCGTGGCAGGGCGCCAAGGTGCCGGTCGATATCTCGCTCGGCAGTGGTGAGCTGGTCATGGTGGTCGGGAGCACGCAGCTGGACAAGAGGGAGCGCGAGGCCCTGGTGCGCCTGTCCGGGGACGCCGTGCTCAGCACGCTGATCGCCAGCCGGGAGCAGCCTGAGATCCGAGTCGGGCTGGCGGACGCGGCGTTCCGCTACCCGTCGGTGTTCGGACTCGGCCGGACCACGATCGTCGTCCGCCAGGACGGTCGCCCGGACTTCGCGCTGAGCTTCGTGGACCCCGCGCAGACCGGTAACCCCCTCACCAGCCCGCGGCGGTTCACCTTCCGGCTGCTGCGCGCCGGGCCGGCTGCGCGACGAGTGCGCGACTCGTGGAAAGAGGCGGTCGAGGCATGCCGATGAGCCGCGACTCACTCGAACAGCGCGTGCTCGCGCTGGAGAACGAGCTGGCGGGCCGCCGGCGTGGCGGCCGGGCGCTCCAGTCGCTGGCGGCGGCGTTGGTCCTCACGGCGTTGACCGTGCCGCTCGCGCTGGCGGGCGAGGCGCCCCGCAAGGGCAGTGCCGCCGCCGCGGGCAACGAGCGCGGCGAGGCCGTGCAGATCGGCCTGCGCAACCGCTCCGAGCGGGAGACCGGGCTGATCGCGAGTGGCGACGGCTACAGCTTGCGGCTCTCTAACGTGAATCGCGGAGAGGGCGGCGGGGCGATCTTCGGGTGCCGTGCCGCGGCGAGCGCGGCGGAGTCCTGTGTGAACGCGGACAACCTCGCCGACGGGCAGGCGTTCTTCTTCCGCTCGCGCGAGGGCTCGTCGGCTGGGCGGTTCCAGGTGGACGGCCCGAATGCGGTGCCGTTCACGACCAACGCCGGCGGCCTCGTCGCGAACCTGAACGCCGACAAGGTGGACGGGCTCGACGCGGCACAGCTGCGCGGCCTGCAGGGGCCGGCAGGGCCGGCGGGCCCGCAGGGCGAGGCCGGCGCTCCAGGCCCGGCCGGTGCACAGGGCGCTCCCGGCGAGCCTGCCACCAGGCTCCTTGCCGCGGTCGAGTCGGCATGCACGGGCCTCGACCGGTCGGTGGGGGCGCTGTCGGTGAATCCGGTCACCGGCTCGCAGTGCCGGATCCGCTTCGACCGTGACATCAGCCGTTGCTACGCCTTCGTGGCCAACCGCAACTTCAACCTCCAGACCACCATCCTCACCGCATCCATCGGCGGCCCCGACCCGGCCAACGGCGACGGGGACGTGGCCGGGGGCCCCGGCCAGGACGAAGTCGCCGTCTTGACGACCGACTCCACCGACGGCCTGGCAGGGGGCACGCCGCGGCTGGCCGTGACGGTGCTGTGCTGAGCCGCGCCTACCGCTCGAGCGCCGTGCCGTCGTAGAGCTTCTTCACGACCACGCCGCCCGGGGGCGCCGCCTGCACGCACAGCTCGCAGAGGATGCACTCGTCGAGGTTGGCGTCGACCACCTCCACGCCGCCGTCCTTGGCCGCGTAGATGTCCACGGGGCAGGCGTCCTCGAGCCTCTTCGCCAGCTCGGCGTCGCCGCGGACCTCATCCGCCACCTCGACGTCGATGAACAGACCCGCCATGTCTACGCAGCCACCTTTCCGAGCTTCGACTTCACCGCGTCGGGGATCTCGTCGATCCGCTCGACCACCTGGATGCCCGCGGCCGACAGGCGCTCGATCTTCTGGGCGGCGGTGTCCTCCTTGCCCTCGACGATCGTGCCGGCGTGGCCGAAGGACATGCCCTTCATCTCCTCCTCGTCCATGAAGCGGCCGGCCATGAAGGCCACGATCGGCAGGCGCGAGTCGTTCTCCTTCACCCACTCCGCCAGCTGCGCCTCCATGCGGCCGCCGGGCTCGGTGTAGATGACGATGGCCTCGGTCTGCCCGTCGGCCTCGAACAGCGGCATGAGCTCCGCGTAGGCGGACCCGATGATGGCGTCGCCGCCGATCGAGATGGCGGTGGACACGCCCAGGCCCGCGGCGGTGAGGGTGGAGGAGATCTCCGTGGTCATGCCGCCGCTGCGCGACATGACCCCCACGCGGCCGGGCTGGTAGGCCTTCTCGGCGTCCTTGGCCGGGCCCCCGATGCCGCCCATCTTGGCCACGCCGGGCACGATCAGGCCGAGGCAGTTGGGGCCGATGATGCGCGCGTCCAGCTCGCCGGCGCGCTCCACCATCTGGGCCACGTCACGGCGTGGGATGCGCTCGGTGACGATCACGATGAGCTTGATGCCGGACTCCAGAGCCTCCATGACGGCGTCCTTGGTGAACGCCGGCGGCACGGTGACCACCGAGCCGTCGGGCACGGCGCCGCCGTTGTGCTCGATGACCTGGGCGATGGTGTCGAACACCGGCACGCCGTGCACCTCGCGGCCCTTGCGGCCGGGGGTGACGCCGCCCACGATCTTGGCGCCGTAGTCGAGGCACTCGCGCGTGAGGTTCACCGCCTCGCGGCCGGTGATGCCCTGGACGATGAACGTCGTGTCCTCACTCAGCAGGACAGCCATCAGGCCGCCACCCCCTGGATCTTCTCGACGGCTCGCCGGGCAGCCTCGTGCATCGACACCGACCGGTCGCAGTACTCCACGCCGTACTTGTCGAGGATCTTGAAGCCCTCCTCCTCCCAGGCCCCCGGGATGCGGAAGATGGCGATGGTCTGGGCCGGGTCCTTGCCCAGCTCGACACAGGCCTTGATCACGCCGCGGGCCACGATGTCCACGCGGGTGTTGGAGACGATGGACATCATCACCGCGATCTTCTCCACGCCGTCCTTCTGGAGCACCTCCTTGGCCAGCCCGCAGGCCTTGGCCACCGAGGGGTTGCCGCCGATCTCGGAGTAGTTGGCGGGCTTGCCGCCCTGCGAGCGCACGGCGTCGGTGAGGGTGAGCGAGCCGCCGCCGGCGCCGATCACCAGGCCGAGGTCGCCGTGGAAGCCGGCGTCCTTGCCCTGGATCACGCCGCGGTGGTCGGCGGCGTCGATGGCGGCCACGTTGCGCTCGAAGTCGCTGGGCTCGTACGCCTCGCGCACGTCCTCGTCGCCGATGCCGAGCTCCTTCAGCAGCGGCTTCTGGCGGCCGGTGGCCTCCTCCTCCATCTCCATGTGGGCGTCCAGCGCCACGAACGTGCCGTCCTCGAGCTCGGCCAGCGGGTTGATCTCCGCCAGGGTCATGTCGTTCTCCTGGAACAGGCGGGCGAGCTTGGCGAGGATGGGGGTGAGGCGGTTGAGCGCGCTGCCGGTGATGCCCACTGACGCGATGACCTGCTTGGCCTGGAAGTCCGAGAACGGCCGCAGGTTGGAGAAGTGGCCGCGGCCCACGTGGCCGGGGTGCTTCTCGGCCACCTCCTCGATGTCGATGCCGCCCATGTCGGAGAACAGCATCATCGGCTGCTTGCGAGTGCCGTCCCAGACCACGCCGGCGTAGTACTCCTGCTTGACGGACGCCTTGGGGTCCACCAGCACGCCGCGCGGCATGTGGCCGTTGATCTCGAGCTGGAGGATCTCGCGCGCATGGCCCTCGGCCTCTTCGGGGGTGGAGGCGAACTTGACGCCGCCCGCCTTCATGCGGCCTCCGGTGAGCACCTGGGACTTGATGACGGTGTCGCCGCCGATGTCCGCCGCGATCGACTTGGCCGTCTCGGCGTCGGTGGCGAAGCCGTACTTGGTCACCGGGATCCCGGCCCGCTCGACGATCTGCCGTGACTCGTACTCGTAGAAGCGCATGGTGGGGGTGGAACCCTAGTGAAGAGAAAAGAGTGGGGAGGTTCCCCGTCGCGAGACGCGGCGGCGGCCCCTAGCGTGGCCTCGCATGAGATCGATGAGACGAACGGGGCAGCGGGCGGCGGCGCTTGGCATGGCGGTCGCGATCGCGGCGGGGATCGCCACGCCGGCCGCGGCGCACGAGGATCCTGCCGGCTGCACCACCAGCGGGCTGAACAGGAGCTTCGATGCCTCCTCGGGGCTCGGGATCATCCGCCGCAACGGCGATCACCTCGACATCGCCGTGCGGATCCGCAATGACGCGGCGAACGCCTGCAGCGTGACCGACGCCACGGTCACCGTGCGTCTCCCGCAGCCCGACGGCACGCCCGGCCCGCCCATCACCATCGCGGAGGACCAGAGCTTCCCCGGCGGCATGCCGCTGACGACGCTCCCGACGACCGTGCCCCACGACGTGAACTTCGACGCGAGCACGTTCTCCGGATTCGTCACGATCGCGGTCTCGGGCACGCAGCACTTCCCGGCCGGCGACTTCACCGGGTCGATCGGGTCCACGAGCACGCCCCTGGTCACCAGCAAGCCGCACGCGACGGTCGAGCTCGAGCCCGACCCGCCGAACGGCCCTGCCCCGCTCGGGGTCACCTACACCTATTCCGTCACGAACGACAGCGGCGTGAACCCGACCGCCAACCAGGGCCCCACTCCCACGCTGGTGTCGCCGACCAACGACAACGCGATCCTCACCGACGACACCTGCTCGCCGCTCACGTTCACCGGCGGTGACACCAGCCCCAGCTCCCCGCCGCTGCTCCACCACGGCGAGACGTGGGAGTTCACGTGCACCCGGATGTTCGACGCCCCCGGGGTGTTCACGAGCCACGTGGCCGTGGTCGGGAACAGCACCAGGGACGGGCGCCCGTGGCCGGAGGCCACCGCCGAGACGGCCGTGACCGTGCTGGCGCCCGACCTGACCGTGGCCAAGGCCCACGCCGGGGACTTCACCGCCGGCGAGCAGGGCCGCGTCTACACGCTCACGGCGAGCAACGCCGGGACCCAGGCGACCACGGGCACCGTCACGCTCCAGGACACGCCGCCGGCCGGGCTGACGGCCACGGCGATCGCGGGGACCGGCTGGGACTGCGACCTGCAGACGCTTACCTGCACGCGTGGCGACGCGCTGGCCGCCGGGGCGTCCTACCCGGCCGTGGCTGTGACCGTGGACGTGGCGAACGACGCTCCCTCACAGGTGACGAACGTCGCCACGGTCTCCGGCGGTGGGGACGCCGTCGGCGACAACAACTCCGTCGGCGACCCCACGACGATCGGGCGGCCGCCGGTGAGCGGAGGCCAGGATGGCGGTACCAGCGGCCAGGCCGGGGGTCCCGCGGGCCAGGCCGGCGGTTCGGCAGGCCCGGGCGGCGCAGTCGGCGGACCGGGGACGCTCGACGTCGCTCCACCACGCGGCACCGTCAGGATCGCGTCCACGAGGCGCAACCGGGACGGGAGCGTCAGCCTCAGGATTCGGATCTCGGGGCCCGGGAGGATCGTGGTCGACGATGCGCCCGCGCGAGCCGCGGGCAGCGCGACCCGGAGGCGAACCCCGAACCATGTCGGCCGCGTGCGGAGGACAGTGCGACGCGCCGGCACCGCCACCCTCCGGCTGCGGCCCACGCGGGCCGCGCGGGTGAGGCTCAGGCGCAGGGGGCTGAGGGTGAGGGTCCGGGTGACCTACACGCCCGTCGCCGGGCGGGCCACCAGCCGGACGCTGCGGGTCGCGTTCAGGCGGCGGGGGTAGCGAAGCCGTAGGCCTCCGCCAGCTCGGGGTCCTTCTTCGCCAGCATCTCCGCCAGGTCCACCATCACCTTGCACTGCTTCCAGGTGGCGTCGTCCTGCATCTTGCCGTCGATCATGTGCACGCCGCGGCCGTCGGGGATGGCCTCGATGACCTTCTTGGCGAAGGCCACCTCGTCGGGCTCGGGGGAGAAGACCTTCTTGGCGATGTCGATCTGCACCGGGTGCAGCGACCACGCGCCCACGCAGCCGAGCAGGAACGCGGCGCGGAACTGCGTCTCGCAGCCCTCCGTGTCCTTGATGTCGCCGAAGGGGCCGTAGAAGGGGAGGATGCCGGCCGCGGTGCAGGCGTCCACCATGCGGGCGATGGAGTAGTGCCAGGGGTCCTGCTGCGCGCTGGCGCGCGGGCCCCCGTTGTCCTCGCCCGTGGGGTCCTCGATCACGCGGTAGCCGGGGTGGCCGCCGCCCACGCGCGTGGTCTTCATGCGGCGCGAGGCGGCCAGGTCCGCCGGGCCGAAGCTCATGCCCTGCATGCGCGGGCCGGCCGTGGCGATCTCCTCGATGTTGATGACGCCCTGCGCGGTCTCGAGGATTGCGTGGATGAGGATGGGGCGCTCGATGCCGGCGCGGGCCTCGAGCTGGGCCAGCAGGCGGTCCACGTAGTGGATGTCCCAGGCGCCCTCGACCTTGGGGATCATCACCACGTCGAGCTTGTGGCCGATCTCGGTTACCACCTGGGTCAGGTCGTCCAGCACCCAGGGCGACTCGAGCGCGTTGACGCGCGTCCAGAGCGAGGTCTGGCCCAGGTCCATGTCGCGCCCCACGGTGATGAGGCCCTCGCGCGCGGCCTCCTTGCGGTCCACCGGCACGGCGTCCTCGAGGTTGCCGAGGAGGATGTCGGTCTTGGTGGCGATGTCGGGCGCCTTGGCGACCATCTTCTCGTTTGAGAAGTCGAGGAAGTGGATCATCCGCGAGGGCGTTACCGGGATCTCGCGGAGCGGGTCGGGCGCGCCCACCGCCAGCGGGTGGAAGAAATCACGGGGGTTTCGCATAGGCTGCGTATCGTATTGACTCGCGAGTCAACGCCACTTCCAGGAGACCAGATGACCGATACCGCCACCAACGCGCTCGACACCGACCAGGCCGCACGCGAGGCCTCGGGGGCGCACACCTACGGCCGCTACCTCGAGGAGTTCGAGGTCGGCGCGACCTACAAGCACTGGCCGGCCAAGACCGTCACCGAGGCGGACGACCACATGTTCTGCCTGCTGACGATGAATCACCACCCGCTGCACATCAACGACGTGTACGCGGGGCAGTCCCAGCAGGGGCAGAACGTGGTGGTGGGCCCGCTCGTCTACTCGCTTGCGCTCGGCATGTCGGTGTCCGACGTCTCGGGCAAGGCAATCGCCAACCTCGCCACCGAGGACCTCAAGCATCCGGCGCCCGTGTTCCACGGCGACACGCTGTTCGCGGAGTCCGAGGTGCTGGAGGTCACGCCCTCGCGCTCCAAGCCCGACCGCGGCGTGGTGAAGGTCCACACCCGCGTGTACAAGCAGGACGGCACGCTCGTGGCCGAGTTCAGGCGCGCGGTGCTCATCCCCAAGCGCCAGCCGGGGGCCTGAGGCTCAGCCGCTGACGACCTCGCCGTCACCGGCGAGCGCGGACACGCAGGTGACGCTGGCCGGCGGCGCGTCGTGCAGCGACCGCTCGCGCGCCTCGCTCACGCCGAAGTGGGCGGCCAGTGCGAGATCGCGCTCCCGGGTGAGCGGCTGCCCGCGCCGGAGCGGGCCCGCCGAGCGCACCGCTTGGCGCTCGTAGGGGATCCACACGCCGCCCTCGCCCGCCACCGCCTCGCCCGCGGGCACTGCCACGTGGTCGTCCCCGAAGCGGCCCAGGCGCACCACAAGCCAGACGGGCTTGCCCGTGCGGCCGTCCGCGTAGACGTCCTCGACCTTGCCGAGCCGACCGCCGTACACGTCGTCGATCCGCTGGCCTACCCAGCCGAGTGCTGCATCCATGTCTGGCATCTTGTCCGCGTGACGATCATCTCACGGCTTCGCCTGCCCTGGCGTTGAATCCAGCGACGTGACGCTCCCGCCCTTCCAGGCGATCCTCGACGCCCACCGCGACGACGTGTACCGATTCCTCCTCTCCACGGTCGGCCCTGCCGACGCCGACGACTGCTTCCAGGAGACCTTCCTGTCGGCGCTGCGGGCCTATCCCCGTCTGCGCCACGGCGAGAACCTGCGCGGCTGGCTGCTCACGATCGCGCACCGCAAGGGCATGGACGCCCACCGCGCGCGTGCCCGCCGGCCGGTCCCGGTGGATGAGCTGCCCGAGCCCGCGGCGCCGGCCGCGGAGGCCGACGGGATGCCGGAGCTGTGGTCACGGGTCCGGGACCTGCCGCACAAGCAGCGGGCCGCGGTGGCTCACCGCTACGTGACCGATCTGAGCTATCGGGAGATCGCCGCCGTCCTCGACTGCTCCGAGGAGGCGGCGCGGCGAAGCGTCCACGAGGGGCTGAAGAAGCTGCGAGAGGCGGTGGAGCGATGACGGAGCTCGAACGGATGCTGCGGCGGGCGGACGGTGACGATGACGCGGCCGCGGCGGCCGCCGCGCGGCGCTTCGCGGCGGTGGCGGGCGACGCGGGCCTGGTCGACGTGGCCTACGGCACGGTGGGCTCGCCGCTCGGCGACCTCACCGTGGCGGTCACCCGCCGGGGGCTGGTGCGCGTGGCCTATCCCGACCGCGACATCGACGGCGTGCTGGGCGAGCTGGCCCGCCTGGTGTCGCCACGGGTGCTCGAGGCGCCCGCGCGCCTCGACGACGTCCGCCGCCAGCTCGAGGACTACTTCGCGGGCCGGAGGCGGGTGTTCGAGCTGCCGATCGACTGGTCGCTGGAGCACGGGTTCACCGCCCGGGTGCTGCGCGCCACCGCGCGCATCCCGCTGGGAGAGGTGGCCAGCTACCGCGACGTGGCCGCCGCGGCCGGCAACGAGCGCGCGGTGCGCGCCGCAGGCAACGCGCTGGGCTCCAACCACATCCCGATCGTGGTGCCCTGCCACCGGGTCGTGCGGACCGGGGGCGCGCTGGGCGGCTACACGGGAGGGCTCGACCGCAAGGAGTTCCTGCTGCGGCTCGAGGGCTGGATGGATGGCTGACTCAAGTCCCGGCGCGGGGGCGCCGATGAGCCCGGAGTAGCGACCCGCCCATCCCGGAGAGCCCCTTTGCCCGACGAGAACGCGCCACCGGCTGTCACGGACACCCCGGCAGCACGCACCAGGCCACCAGCTCGAGTCCACACCGTGGACTTCAGCCGCCCGAGCAAGTTCACCAAGGATCAGGAGCGCCGCCTGGCCGGCGCCCACGAGACCTTCTGCCGCACCGCCGGCACACGCCTGTCGTCCGAGCTCCGCCTGCCCATCGACTTCGAGGTCGTGGGCCACAAGCAGCTCACCTGGACCAGCGCGGCGGCCGAGGTGCCGGCGGCCTCGCTGTCAGCCGTGATCCAGATGCGCCCCATCGACCGCCAGATGCTCCTGGCCGTGGACCGGGAGTTCCTGCTCGCGCTGATCGAGCGGCTGCTGGGCGGCACCGCCGAGCCGCCGCGGGAGCCGCGCCGCCTGACCGACGTGGACATGGCGCTCGCCAAGCAGCTGCTCGGCCGGCTGCTCGACCAGCTCTCGATCGTCTGGCAGGACATGGTCGACGTGGAGCTGGACCTGGCGGGGTTCGAGGCGGACGCCGAAAGCGCCTTGCTCGCTCCGCTGAGCGAACCCACCTGGATCCTCTCGATCGAGGCGCGGGTGAGGAGCTCCTCGTTCCCGCTCGTGCTGGTCATCCCCTACCGCTCGATCGCACCGATCGAGCAGCGCCTGGCGCACGGCGCCCGCAACCGGACGGACAGCGCCGACACCGACGCCGCCGAGCTCGTGCAGGCGGCGATCGGCGAGGCCAAGATCGAGCTGCGCGCGGAGGTCGGCGCCGTGGAGCTGACGGCGGAGGACGTGCTCGCGCTGCAGGTGGGAGACCTGATCCGGCTGGGCGCGAGCGCGGCACAGGGTGTGACGATGTACGCGGGCGACGTCCCCGTGCACCGGGCCAGGCCAGGGCGCTCGGCCAGGCGGCGCGCCGTCCAGGTGCTGGGCCGCGCGACGGCGGAGGCCTGATGCCGGCCGGCGTGATGCGCGACGTGCGCCTGCGCGTGTGGGCGGAGATCGGGCGGACGCGCATGCAGATGTCGCGGGCGGTGGCCATCCAGCCGGGCGAGATCGTCGAGCTCGACGCCGAAGCCGACGCCCCGGTGGACCTGTACGTGAACGGGCGCCGGCTCGGGACCGGCACGCTGCTGCGCGTGGCGGACTCCGAATGGGCGGTCCGCATCGAGTCGCTCGACGGCCCCGGGCCGGGGGCGACGGGCGCCTAGGCGCCTGGTAGAACACCCTCATGCCGCCGCTCCGGGCCTACGTCGCCGACGACCATCCGCTCTACCGCGGCGCTGTGGTCGGGGCGATCGAGGGCTGCCCGGAGCTCGAGCTGGCCGGCACCGGCGGTGACGGGGAGGAGGCGCTGAGCGACATCCGGCGGCTGCGCCCGGACGTCGCCCTGCTCGACGTGCAGATGCCCGGCATGGACGGGCCGGAGGTGCTGCGGCGGCTGGTGGGGGAGCGCTCGCCCACACGGGTGCTGCTGCTCTCGGGGCTCGCCACGGCGGAGGTGGCCTCGGACGCGCTCGGGGCCGGGGCGCGCGGCTTTCTCGACAAGCAGGCCACGGCGCAGGAGCTGTGCGCGGCGGTGGCCGCCGTCGCCCGCGGCGAGACCGTGGTCAGCCCCCGATTGCGCACCGACGGCGCCGTCTCGCTCAGCCCGCGCGAGCGGGAGGTGCTGGGGCTCGTGGCCGAGGGGCTCTCGGCGCCGGCGATCGCCAGGCGGCTGGTGCTGAGCCCGCACACCGTGAAGACGCACGTGCGCAACCTCTGCGAGAAGCTTGGCGTGACCGACCGCGCCGCCGCCGTGGCGTCGGCGATGCGCCGCGGCCTCCTCTAGTGCTCGTCGCCGCCGATGCTGGCGGCCGGCGGGCGTGACTCCTCGGCCAGCGAGGTGAGCGACAGCAGGCCGCGCGAGGCCTCCTCGAGCACCTCGGTGGCCTCGTCGATCGAGCGTGCGTAGAGCTCCACGAGCATGTGCACCACGATGTCGTCGGCCTCGTGCTTGTGGAAGCGCACGTGCGTGAAGAACTCACGCGTGCCGTGGTCGCCGAACGCGGCGTACGCCAGGGCCTCGGCGGCCTCGGGGCCGGAGCACGTCTCCACCTGGTCGCCGTCCACGCGCACCGTGCAGGAGGCCACCCACGGCGTTCCGGCCACCATCCGCTCCCAGCGGTCCTCCACGGCTTCGACCCGGCTGATCCGGCGCCCGTCCTCCTCGTACATGGCGAGGCTGAGGTGGGGCTGGTCATGCAGGCAGTCGAGGCACTGGATCACGGCCTCCTGCACCTCCTCGACCGGCTCGACGGCCTCGGCCGTGTCGGGGTCGACCCTGAGGACGCCCTCGTAGTGCACCTGGACCTCGAGGCTCTGCGACCAGCACCGGTAGCAGCGCAGCCAGCTCGAGGCGGTCCCGACCGAGTCCCGTGCGGATCCCTCCATGCGCTCATTATCCTCATCCGTCCCATGCGAGCGCTCGCGGCCGGGGCCGCCACCGCCATTGTGCTCGCCCTCACCGCCTGCGGCGGTGACGACGAGCCCGACTCCCGGGTGACCCGGGACGCCACCCGCATCGGGGAGACGGTCGAGCAGCTCGAGCGGGCGCTGGCCGCCCGCGACTTCCGCCGGATCTGCCGGCGGCTGTTCACGGAGGCGCTGCGCGAACG
Source organism: Thermoleophilaceae bacterium (assembly GCA_040901445.1). Lineage (GTDB taxonomy): Bacteria > Actinomycetota > Thermoleophilia > Solirubrobacterales > Thermoleophilaceae > JBBDYQ01. Next base: position 97,604 of record JBBDYQ010000025.1, read on the forward strand.
GCTCGGCGGGGGCGAATGCCCGGGGAAGCTGCGGCGCTCCGTGCGCGACGTGCGCAGCCCCTCGATCACCGTGGAGGCGATCTCACTCCAGGGCAGCCGGCGCGCCCGCGCGCGGGTGGTCACGCGCGCCGAGCGCCAGGCGCCGGCACGCGACGTGATCGTCTTCGTGCGCGAGGGCGGCGGGTTCCGCGTGGACGGGCTGGGCGCTATGCCGGAGTCGTGAGGCGCGCGAGCGCCTCGAGCGTGGCGCCGAAGTCGGTCTTCGGGATGGCGCCCACGCAGGGCGAGGTGGCGCCCGCGTCGAGGTAGCGCTCCACGCCGGCCACCACCTCCTCGGCCGACCCGATCGCGGCCAGCGTCTGGATGAAACGATCCGATGCCTGCGCCGCCTCGACCTCGTCCTCGAAGCCCGAGCGCTCGATCATGGCCCGGTAGAAGGGGAGGTTGAAGTAGGGGATGAGGTCGCCGCGCAGCTTGTCGCGCGCCTCCTCCGGCTCGCCCGTGACGGCCGACGGGACCGCGGCCACGATGTCGAAGCCCTCGAGCGGCTTGCCGGCGCGCTCGCGGCCCTTGGTGACCTCGGGGATCACGACGTCGGTGATGTAGGGCGGCGTGCAGAGCCAGAGGATCACGCCGTCGGCCACCTCGCCCGCCAGCCGCAGCATGGCGGGGGAGAGGCCGGCGATGTAGATCGGCAGGTCGGGCCGCGGCTCGTACCCCATGAAGCGGAAGCTGGTCGGGAAGCGCTCGCCGGCGGGCGGGTCCTCCCCGCGGAACATCGCACGCAGGGCGCCGGCGTACTCGCGCATCTCCCGCACCGGCGTGCCGATCTCCTGCCCGTACCAGTGCTCCACCGTGACGCGGTGCGAGACCCCGATGCCGAGCACCATCCGCCCGCCGCAGAACTCATCCACGGTGGCGGCCGTCTGCGCGGTGGCGGCGGGCGTCCGCGAGTAGATGGGCAGCACGCCCGTGCCCAGCCGGATGCGCTCGGTGCGGGCGGCGTAGGCCATGAGCACCGCGAGCGAGTCGCGGGCCGCGATGTGGGTGACGAAGGCCGACTCGAAGCCCAGCCGCTCGGCATGCTCGACGCGCTGCACGGCGGTCTCGAGCGAGCGGCCGACGGAGATGAACGTGCCCAGCCCCAACGTGTGGGCAGCATACTTGTGGCCGTGATCGGGGTGATCCTCGCCGGGGGAGCCGGCCGCCGCCTCGGCGGGCGCCGCGGCAAGCCGGCCGCGGAGCTGGCCGGACGGCCGCTCGTCGCATGGCCGCTGGCGGTCGTGGCCGAGGTCTGTGACAGCGTGGCCGTCGTGTGCAAGGCGGGCTCGAAGCTGCCCGAGCTCGACGGTGTCGAGCGCTGGCACGAGCCCGACGAGCCCCGGCATCCCCGGACCGGGATCGTCCACGCGCTGGAGCGGGCGGGTGGGCCGGTGCTCGTCTGCGCGGCAGACATGCCCTTCGTGACCGCGGACGCCTGCCGCTCGCTCCTCACCGCCGCGGGCTCGGGTGGCTCCTTTGCCGCCGTGGCCGTGGCCGGCGGGGTGCTGCAGCCCGTCCTGGGGGTCTACGCGCCCGCCGCGCTGGACGTGCTGAAGGAGGCGGACGAGGATGCGCCGCTCACCGCCACGGTGGAGGCGCTGGACCCGGCGCGGGTGGCGCTGCCGCCGGCGATCGTGCGCAGCGTGAACACGCCCGAGGAACTGGCGGAGGCCGAGGCCGAGCTGGGCGGCTGATCAGCCGCGCAGCAGCACGTAGGTGAGCGCGACGGCGAAGGCGACCTGCCCGATGCCCAGCGCGGTGCCGAAGTTGGCGGCCCCCGCGAGCTCGGCGACGGCCGTGATCGCCGCGAAGGCGGCGAGTGGGACGGCGAAGGCGACGGGTGTGGTCACGACCGACACCCTACCCCCGGCAACATGAACGTCGCGGAAGGCCCCCTATAGCGGCCAGCGGGCGACGTTCATCGCGGTGCGGGCGGGGTTCATCGCGGTGGGGGCGGAGCGAAGCGGGCCACGCCGCGGGCCAGCGCGCGCGCCGCGCGGCGCTGGTAGCGCCGGCTGGTGAGCAGGCGATCCTCGCGGGGGTTCGTGAGGTAGCCCAGCTCGACGAGGACGACGGGCACGTCCGACCAGTTGAAGCCCGTGATGTCCGAGCGCCGGACGATGCCGAGGGCGCGGCTGCGCAGGCCCCGCACGAGCTCGCGCTGCAGGGCGCGGGCCGCGCTCTTGGACTCGGGCAGGATGTCGGACGTCCAGCCGCGGCGCAACGCGGGGTAGAGCGTGAAGGAGCCGTGCCGGGAGCGGTCGGTGGAGCCGTCGGCGTGCACGCGCACCACCAGTGCCGCGCGGGCCCGGTTGCCGATCCGCGCGCGTTGGACGTTGCCGCGGCTGCGGCCGCTCGAGCGCGTGCGCGTCATGGTCACGCAGTAGCCGCGCCGGCGCAGCTCGCGGCGCAGGTCGAGCGAGACGCGCAGCGCCACCACGTGCTCCGGCACGCGGCTGACGACGCCGCGGGTGCCGCCGCCGTCCTTGATCTTGCGGCGGCGCGAGCCCGGGCCGATCGGCTCGGTGGCGAGGTTGGCGCGGGCGTCGTGGCCGGGGTCGATCGCGATGCGGGTGCAGCGATCTGCGGCCGCGGGCGAGGCGGCGGGCGCGGCGGTGAGCAGCGCGAACACGGCGGCCGCGATCAGGACAGGAACGCGATCACCTCCTCGGACGTGCGCTCGGGCGCGTCCTCCCACACGAAGTGCCCCGCGCCCCCCAGGACCACCAGGCGGGAGTCCGGCAGCCCGCCCTCGAAGCGATGGCCGGCGGCGACAGGCGCGAAGCCGTCGTTCTCGCCCCAGACGAGCAGCGCGGGCACGCCCAGCGTGGCGAGCCGGCCGTCGTAGGGCGCCAGCTTGGAGAAGTCGCCCGAGCGGTAGAGCTCGAGCTGGCCGCGCCTCCGCTCCGCGTCGCCGAAGGCCTTCCAGTACTCGTCCAGGGCAACCTCGTCGAAGGACGGGCTCGTGGCCTGCATCAGCTCGCCGAAGGCGCTGCGGGTCATGCCCTCGATCATCCGCTCGCCGTCGACCTCGCGTCGCAGCGCCTCGGCCAGGCCGTGCCAGCGGCCGTCGGGGAAGAAGCCGGTGGAGCTGATCACGAGAGCGCTGACGGCGTCCGGGTGGTCGCAGGCCCAGCGCAGGCCGATGAGCCCGCCCCAGTCGTGCACCACCAGCGCGACACGCTCGACGCCGAGGGCGCGGCGGAAGCGCTCCACGGACTCGACGTGGCGCTCCCAGGTGCCCGGAGGGTCGGCCGGGGAATCGCCGTAGCCGGCAAGGTCGGGGGCGATCGCTCGCCGGCCCGCGCCGGCGAGCGCGGGGATGAGGTGGCGCCACATGAAGGACGACTCCGGGTAGCCGTGCACGAGCAGCACCGGGTGCCCGTCGCCGGCCTCGCGGTAGGCGAGGCCGGTCTGCGGCTCGATGTTCGGCGCGAGATGCACAAGCGGCCGGCGCGAGGCTATCGCGCCGGCCACCCGGGTTCAGAGACCGGTGTGCGCCTAGGTCCGGAGCAGCGACAGCACCGACTGCGGCGACTGGTTGGCCTGGGCGAGCATCGCCGTGCCCGCCTGCTGCAGGATCTGCAGCTTGGTGAGCTCGACCATCTCCGCGGCCATGTCCACGTCGCGGATGCGGCTCTCGGACGCGATCAGGTTCTCCTGATACGTCGCCAGGTTGTTGAGCGCGTACTCGAGGCGGTTCTGCACCGCGCCGAACTGGGCCCGCTGGTTCGACACCGCGGCGATCGCGCTGTCGATCTCCTGCAGGTCGGTGCCGCCGGCGGCCGACAGCGAGAACGCCGCGGCCGGGACCGCCTGGCCGAGGCTCACCGTCGAGATCGTGATGATCTCGCCGTCGTTGGCGCCGACCTGGAACGACACGGTGCCGACGGAGTTCAGGACGTTGATGCCGTTGAACTCGGCGGCTGTGCCGATGCGGTCGATCTCGCTGGCCAGCTGGTTGATCTCGGACTGGATGGCGAGCCTGTCGTCGCTGCCGAGCGAGCCGTTCTTGTACTGAACGGCCAGCTCGCGGACGCGCTGCAGCATGGCGTGGACCTCGGTCAGCGAGCCCTCGGCCGTCTGCACCAGCGAGACGGCATCCTGGGCGTTGCGCTGGGCCTGGCCCAGACCTTTGATCTGCGCCCGCAGCCGCTCGCTGATGGCGAGGCCTGCGGCGTCGTCGGCGGCGCGGTTGATCCGGTAGCCGGACGACAGCCGCTCCATGGCCTTCTGCAACTTGTTGCTCGTACCCACGAGCTGCCGGTGCGCGTTGAACGCCTCGACGTTGTTGTTGATCCTCAATGACATCGGGTCTGCACCTCTCCTTGGTACTCGTCTACTACACGGGTTCCGGCTTGGGCTTGGGCAGCTCGTCGGCGCTTGCGCCGGCGGCGGCCTCGTTCTCCTGCTTGACGGTGTTCCACAGCTCTTCGCGGTAGACCGGGACCGATCGCGGCGCGGCGATGCCGATGCGCACGCTGTTGCCTGTGATCTCCATCACCTCCACGGTGATGTCGGGCCCGAGCATGATCCGCTCACCGGGACGGCGGGTGACGATCAGCATGTCGGTGGTTCCTCCTTGGATCCGGGACGGTTGCCGGGGCTACGCAGCCTCTACGGGCAGCTGCGTACTGACCCCCGCGAACAGCGGGGCGCGCACCGGCATGCCGGGCGCCTCGTTGATGATCTGCCACCCGCGGCCGCGGGAGATGAGGATCGGCGCGAGCAGGTTCGCCGCGACGTCCTCGAGCTCCTCGCTTGCGCGGACGGTGACGTAGACGTCGGCTTCGGCCGCGTCGTGGATCTCGATCCGGTCCGCCTCGCCGTCCGACAGCTCCACCGCGAAGTCGGCGAAGAACTGGAACGGGTTGGTGACCGGGATCGCCAGGGCCGGATCGTCGAGGGAGTGCAGCCAGTAGAACGCGTCACCCTCCTCGCGGGCGACCAGCGTAAAACGCGTGCCGCCCATTCCGATCAGCCCGTCCGGGAACTCGATGACCGCCTCGCCGGCGATCTCGAGCTTCCCGAAGCGGGTGCTCTCGATGGTGTGGTTCATCTGTGTGGACCCTCCTTTCGGGTGCCGCGCTAGCGCAGGAAGTCGAGCAGCGAGGCTTGGACGATGTTCGCTCCGGCGCGGAGCGCCGACTGGTAGACGGCCTGCTGTGTTGAGAAGTCGATGAGAGTCTTCGCCATGTCGGCGTCCTCGGTCTGCGACAGCAGCGTGCGGCTCGCCTCCTCCAGCTCGAGCAGCCGGGACTCGGCCGTCTCGAGGCGGTTGGTGGTGCTGCCCACGACGGCGCGCACCCGGGTGAGCTCGTCGAGGTTGTCGTCGAGCCGCGCGAGGTCGGTCGTGCGCAGCGCATTGGCGTCGGCGGGCGTGCCTCCCCGCAGGTGGTCGACCATGTCGCGCAGCACGTGGAGCAGCTTGTCGTCGGCCGCGCCCTGGCCCTGGCCGAGCACGTCCGAGCCCATCACGTTCACGTTCAGTGAAACGCCCGGGCCGATCTCGCGCGCCACCGCGGCGGCGTTGCCCGCATAGGCGTCGCTCGCGCCCGTCGCGTAGGGCCGCGTGTCGGTGTCGGTGCCCGCGAAGACGTAGCGCCCGGCGTAGGCCGTGTTGGCCTCCTGCTTCGCCGCGTCGATGAGCCCCTCGACCTCGGCCGCGATCGCCTCGCGGGCCGCCGGGCCGTTCGCGTCGTTGCCGCCCTGCACGAGCAGCTCGCGGGCACGCTGGATCGTGTCGGTGATGCGGGCGAGCGCGACTTCGGTGGTGTCGCTCCAGGCCCTGGCCTCGATCGTGTTGCGCTGGTACTGGCGCGTGGCCTCCAGCGAGCCGCGCAGCGCGATCGCGCGGCTCACGGCGAAGGGGTTGTCCGAAGGCCGCGTCAGCTCCTTGCCCGACGACAGCTTCTGCTGCGTCTCCACGAGGCGCGCGGTCACGTCGTTGAGGTCGCTCAGCAGCGACCGCGTGATCATCGAGTTGGTCACGCGGGTGCTCATCAGAGGCCCACCCGGCCGGTCCGGTTGATCAGCACGTCGAGCATCTCGTCGAGCGTGGACATCGCGCGCGCGGAGGCCTGGTAGCCGCGCTGGAAGCGGATGAGGTTCGTCATCTCCTCGTCGAGCGAGACGCCGGCGGTGCTGTCTCGGCGGTCGGCCACCGCGTCGAGCAGGCGCTGGGCGTTGTCCTCCTGGCGCAGCGCCTCGCGCACGTCGTTGCCGATGCGGCTCACGAGGCTGGCGTAGGACTGGTCCGGCGCGCCGCCGCGCAGGCCGGCGATGGCCAGCGCGATGTCGTTGGCGCCGGGAGACGCCGTGGCGGACGTGCGCACGTTGGCGGGCGTGACGTTCACCGCGAGCGTGGAAGCCTCGGAAGCGGCTGTGTAGGTGAAGAAGTCGGTACCGGTCCCGCCCGGGTTGTGGATCGCGTTGACGGCGTCGGCGAGCGACTTGACGGCCGCGTTCAGGTCGGTGCGGTAGGCCGTGACCGTGCCGCCGGGCGCCGAGAGGGCGGACAGCGCGCCGAGCTTGCCGCCGGGCGCGGTCAGCGTCTGGGGCCAGTCGACCGCCGCGGCGGTGACGAGCGGGTTAGCGGCGTCTCCGAAGCTCACGGTGAGCGTGCCGTCGCCGGGGTCGGCGGTGGACACCTGGCCGAGCTCCGAGAGCCTGTCGAGCAGGAGGTCGCGGCGATCGAGCAGGTCGTTGGGCTGCGAGCCGGAGGTGATCTCCGCGCGGATCGCGGCGTTGAGCTGCCCGAGCTCGTTCGCGATCATCTCCACCTCGCCGCCGGCGCCGACGATCGCGGCGTACTCGTCGGCTGCCTGCTGCGACACGGTGGCAAGCTGGCCGTCGAGGCCGGCGAAGCTCTGCGCGAGCGACCGCGAGTGCTCCACGAGCGCTTGGCGCGTGGCGGCGCTCTCGGGCGCGTTGGCCAGATCGGCCCAGCCGCTCCAGAAGCGCTGGAGCTGTGCGGCGATGCCGTTCTCGCCCGGCTCGGCCAGCGCCAGCTCCACCTGGTCGAGCGAGCGCGACTGAGCCGCGTAGCCGCCCAGGCGCATGGCCTGAGCGCGGTACTGGAGGTCGAGGAAGTTGTCGCGGATGCGGCGGTAGGCGGTGACCTCCACGCCGGTGCCCAGCTGCGCGCCCGCCCCGCCCGCGACCGCCCCGCCCGCGATCTCGAACGCGTCGGCGGCGCCCATCAGCGCCTCCTGGCGGGAGTAGCCGACGGTGTTGGCGTTGGCGATGTTGTGCGACGTCACGTCCAGCGCACGCTGCTGCGCGAGCAGGCCCCGCAGCGCGGTCTGAAGCCCCATGAAGCTCGTGACGGTCACCTAGGCCTCCAGGTCCAGGACGCGGTGGACGGTGGCGCTCTCGGGCTTGGTGGGGGCGTAGCCCGTGGCGGGCTCGGCGCCGATCAGCCGCACGAGGTGGTCGAGGAACGCCAGCTCCTGGCGCATGAGCGCGCGGTTGATGCCGTGCTCGCGGGCGATCTCGCCGAGCAGGCCGCGCAGCTCCGCGCTGCGGCTGCGCGCGTGCTCGGCGTCGGCCTGCGGCAGAAGAGTGGCCAGCGCCTCGAGCGTCACGCCGTCGGGCGTGGTGCCCAGCGAGCCTGCCGCGCGGGTCACGATCTGGGTGCGCTCCTGCTCGAGGTGCTCGCGCAGGGCCATCTCGGTCTTGACGTCGGACAGGCGCAGGAGCACGGTCTCCACGTCGCGCTCGCGAATCGCCTGGCCCTGGCGCAGGATCAGGTCGAGCAGCCGCCGCGCCGACACGAGCTGCGCGTCGAGGTGGCGGATCACCGACAGTGCCAGGGCGGGATCGGCGGCCAGTGCGGTCACCGGGTCTCCTGTACGAGGGCACGCTGCAGCTCGGAGGCCAGGCCGATGCCGCCGCCCTCGGCCACCGCGTCGGCGAGCGTCTGGGGGAGCAGGTCCTTGTAGGCGGCCGGGGCGTCCTCGCCGGCGGCGTCCGCGAGCGGCTTGAGCAGCTGGGTGAGCAGCATGCGCTCGAAGCCGAGGGTGGCCTTCTCGAGCTGCGGATCGACCCGGGCCCGATCGGGCGCGGCGGCGACCTCCGATGCGCCCGCGAGGGGGGCGATCATCGCTTCACCCCGTTCGCGATGCCCCAGGCGTCGTCCTGGACCTGGATCGCCCGGCTGGCGAGCTGGAAGCCGCGCTGGGCGTCCATCATGTTCACCATCGCCTCGGCGAGGTCGACGTTGGAGCCCTCGAGGAAGCCCTGCTGGAGCTCGGCGCCGGCGGCGGGCACGGGCGCGCCACTGGCAGCCGTCGGGACGAAGAGGTTGCCGCCGGCCGCCAGCAGCCCGCTCGCGGCGGGCACGCGGACGAGCGTGATGCGACCCGCTTCGGCGCCACCCACCGAGACCGTGCCGTCGGAACCGATCTCGACCTCCTCACCCGGGGTTCCCGGAAGCTGGACCGGGGGGTCGAGCAGGTCGCCGGTGGACGTGCGCAGGCGGCCGTCTGCGGCCAGCTGCAGCGAGCCGTCGCGGGTGAGCGCGAGCGAGCCGTCGGGGCGCCGCACCTGGATGAAGCCGTCGCCGCTGATGGCCACGTCGAGCGGCTGGCCCGTCTCGCGCAGCGCGCCTCCCTGAAGGCTCCGGCCGATGACCGTGACGGCGGCGCCGCTGCCGGTGTTCACGCCGGCGCCCGCGCCCTGCCCGGCCTGCTGGTAGACGAGATCGCGGAACCCCACGCGCAGGCTCTTGTAGCCAGGCGTCGAGACGTTGGCGATGTCGTTGGAAATCGCGTCCAGGCGCTGCTGTTGGGCCATGAGCCCGGTCGCAGCAGAATGCAGGCCTTCGAGCATCGGTCTCCTTCACACACGGGACCCGACCTCCGCTCAGCGGTCCAGTCGTGGTGGTCCCCGATTCGTCGTCTCCCGGGTGATCGGCGTTTCCGGGAAAGACTTGAGAGATAACCGGCCCGGCGGAGCCGGGCCGGTTACGAGAGGCTGGATGCCGAAAGGCGGCATCGGCGGGCGGGGCAGGATGCCCCGCCGAGCTAACCCATCGCGCCGACGCGGTTCGCGGCCTTCTCCAGCGTGTCGTCGATCGTGCGGATGACGCGCTGGCCGGCCTCGAAGGACCGGAAGGAGGCGATGAGGTCGACCATCGAGCGGGACGGGTCGGCGCCCGAGCCCTCGAGCGCGCCCGCGCGCACACGGCCACCGGCCTGTCCGCCGGCGGCGCCGGTGAAGAGCGAGTCGCCCTGCTTCTGGGCGTCGGGCAGCGCGAAGACACCGACGGCGGCCGCGTCCACGCTGCCGTCGGCGGCCACGCGCACCGGCTGGCCGCCCTGGCCGAGCACCTCGAAGCCCTGGGCGGTGGCGAGCGTGCCCTGCGGTGTTGCCGCGAACTGGCCGTTGCGCGTGTAGCGCACGCCCTGGGGCGTGTTCACCGCGAAGAACCCGTCGCCCTCGATCGCGAGGTCCAGCGGCTCGCCGGTGTCGCGGAGCGGGCCGGGGGAGAGGTCGGTCTGGATCGAGTCGATCTCGACCCCGAGGCCCAGCCCGCCGACCGGCTGCCCGGTCTGCTGGTTGGACAGCAGGAGCTCGGCGAAGCTGCGCTGCGTCGCTCGGTCCGGCTTGTAGCCGGGGGTCGACGCGTTGGCGAGGTCGTTGGCGATCTGGTCCTGACGGACCATCTCGGCGAGCATCCCGCTCGCGGCGATGTAGAGACCGCGCTCCATGCGTCCCGGGTGATCGGCCCGCGGGGGCCCTACCTTTAGGGCCGTGCTCGGAGTCCAGCTCGACGCCCTGCTCCTGCGCGGCCAGCTTCCGGACCTCATGCTGCGCCCCGGTGGCATGCTCGCCGCGCGGGTGGTGGACCGCGCGAGCATCTCGATCGCCGGCATCGTCTTCGCCGCCACCCTCCCAGGCGACGTGGCACCCGGCGACACGCTGCGCCTGCGCATCGACGAGGCCACCCCGGAGCGGCTGCTGCTGCGCGTGATGGACGATCCCGCGCAGGCGCCGCCCGCGCCGGCGCTGCCGCTGCCCGGGGAGCGCCAAGCGCGGGTGCGCGTGGAGGAGCAGGAGCCCGAGGGCGGTCCCGGTGCGCGCCCGCCGTCGGTGACGCTGTCGTACGAGTCGCCGGTGCTCGGGCGCCTTGACCTGCGGCTGGAGCTTCCCGCGGGGGCGGTGACAGCCGCGATCGCGGCGGCGGCCGGTGAGCCCGCCGAGCGCGCGGGAGCGGCGGCCGAGGAACTGCGCGCCGCGCTCGAGCGCGCCACCGGGCGGGAGGCGCACGTGGCCGTCACGCCGCGGCACGACCCATTCGAGACGTATGCCTGAGGACAAGCCCGCGAGCGAGGCCGCGGCGCTGAGCTACGAGGAGAGCCGGAGCGCGCCTCGCGTGGTGGCCTCGGGGCGCGGCGAGGTGGCCCGGCGGATCGTGGAGCTCGCGCGGGAGGCCGGCCTGCCGGTGCGCCGCGACCCGGCCCTGGCCGAGGCGCTCGCGCGCCTCGAGCTCGACCTCGAGATCCCGCCCGACCTGTACGCGGCGGTGGCCGAGGCGCTCGCCTGGGCCTACCGCCTGGACATCGAGGCGGCGAGGCCGCCCGGGGCTACGCCACCTCGCTGAAGAGCAGCGCCTCGCTCTTGAGCGCGGTGCGCAGCTTGCGCTTGAGCTCGCCGTGGATCTGGCAGACGCGGCTCTCGGAGACGCCGAGGATGTCGCCCACCTCGCGCAGCGTCAGGTTCTTCACGTAGAGCAGCACGGCCACCTCGCGCTCGCGTCGCGGGAGCGTCTCGAACGCCGCGCGGAAGCTCTCCTTGGCCATCGTGCTCTCGGCGTGGAACTCGGGGTCCACGCGGTGGTCGGTAGAGGCGATCGTGTCGATGCGCTCGATCGTCGTCTCGTCGTCGGAAAGCGTGACGGTGTTGAGTGAGGTGATGTCGGAGCGCGCGATGTCGGACTCGCGCTCACGCAGCTCCTCCACCGTGGTTCCGATCGAGTCGGCCAGCTCCGCCTGTGTGGGCCGGCGGCCGTAGATGGAGCTGAAGTGGTCGCGGGCGCGGGAGATGTCGCGCTCCCAGCGGCGCAGCGAGCGCGGCGCCCAGTCCTGGCGGCGCAGCTCGTCGAGCACGGAGCCGTGGATGCGGGTCCACACGAACTGCTCGAGCGTGGCGCCCTTCTCCGGGTCATAGCGGTCGATGGCGCTGATGAGGCCCTCGATCCCGCACGAGATGAGGTCCTCGATCTCGCAGGAGGCCGGCAGCTCGCGGAGCTTCTTGTAGACGATGTACTTGACCAGCGGGGCGAAGGTCAGCACGAGGCGGTCGCGGACCTGACGGTCCTGCGTCGCCGTGTACTCCTTCCAGAGAGCCAGCGAATCGTCACGCTGCCGAGTCGCGTTCATGGGCAGTCCTTCTCCTCACGGTGCGGGGTCACGGCAGAGCCGCGGGGGATACACGGGAACGGCGCCGTAGTCGGGACCAGCCGGACGGCGCTGCCTGCAGCCATGTCTCGGCCTCCGGCGCGCGCCCCCATATCGCCCATTCGTGGTATTTGCGGCCCGGCCATCCGTCCAGAGCTCCAGTTCGGCCGCCCGGTGCCGATCAATCCGGGCGTCCCCGTCCCCGAGGAGGACCTCCGTATGGCCCTGCGCCTGATCGACCTTCCCGAGCCAGAGCCCGGCGACAGCCGGCCCGGCCGGCCGCTTCACGCCCGCGCCGCCGCCTGCCTGCGCGGCGGGGACCTGGCCGGCTATCGCAAGCTGTTCACGGAGGCCGCCGCGGTCGAGCACGCCCAGGAGCGCTATCTCGCGCGCCGGCGCCTCATCGAGGCCGGGCTCGGCGCCGCCGCCGGCGTGCGCCCCAACCTGCTGGCGCAGCTGTTCCTCGCGGTGGCCGAGAAGGCGCTCGAGGTGCTCGAGGAGGAGGCCCGTGAGCCGCTGCTGCTGAACTACGCCGGCGTCGCGCTGTACGAGCTCGGCGCCCTCGGGCCCGCGCGCGCGTTGTTCGAGGCCGCCCTGCGCCTCGATCAGGACCTCCCGCACCTTCGCCGCAACCTCGACGAGACGGGTCGCCGCGCGCGCCGCCGCAGCCGCCCCGCGCTGCCGGCTCGCGTGTCCGCCGCGCTTCCCGGGGCCGAGCGCGCCGCCGAGCGCGTGGCCGGCCGCGCCCGCCCGGCCGAGGGGCTCACGCTCAGCCTCTGCATGATCGTCAAGGACGAGGAGGAGATGCTGCCCCGCTCCCTGGCCGCCGTGCGCGACGTGGTGGACGAGCTGATCGTGGTGGACACGGGCTCGAGCGACCGCACCGTGGAGATCGCGCGCGAGTTCGGCGCGAAGGTCATCGAGCGGGAGTGGACCGGCTCGTTCGCCGACGCCCGCAACGCCTCCTTCGACGCCGCCGGCGGGGACTGGATCATGTACCTCGACGCCGACGAGGTGCTCGTGGCCGAGGACGCGCCGCTGCTGCGCGAGCTCACCGGCCGCGTGTGGCGCGAGGCCTTCTACCTCGTGGAGACCAACCACACCGGCGACATCGAGGACGGCATGGCCGTCACGCACAACGCGCTGCGCGTGTTCCGCAACCGGCCCGAGTACCGCTTCGAGGGCCGCATCCACGAGCAGATCGCCCACCGCCTGCCCGCCGGCCAGCCCGAGCGCCTCGAGCCCACGCGCGTGCGCGTGGAGCACTACGGCTACCTGGGCGCCGTGCGCGACTCCAAGGAGAAGTCGCGCCGCAACATCGAGCTGCTCCAGCGCCAGGTGGAGGAGGGCGCGGCCACGCCGTTCCTGCGCTTCAACCTGGGCTCCGAGCACGCCGCCGCCGGTGATGCGCCGGCCGCGCTGCGCGAGTTCGAGGCCGCCTGGAAGGAGCTCCGCGAGGACCCGGAGCTGGCGAGCTACGGCTACACGCCTTCGCTCATGGGCCGCCTCGTCCGCGCGCTGCGCATCAACGGCCGTCTCGACGACGCCGTGGGCCAGGCCGAGGAGGGGCTCGAGATCTTCCCCGGCTACACCGACCTCGTGCTCGAGCAGGCCACCGCCGCGCGCCAGCGCGGTGAGCGCGATCAGGCTGCGGCGCTGTACGAGCGCTGCCTCGAGATGGGCGACGCGCCCAGCCGCTACTCCGCCACGGTGGGCTCGGGCTCCTACCTTGCGCTGGTGGCGCTCGCGGAGCTGCGCGCCGGGCGCGGCGAGCTCGAGGAGGCCGAGCGCCTGCTGGCCCGCTGTCTCGACGCCCATCCCGGCTTCCTGGGCTCGGTGCTCCCGCTCGCCACCGCAATGCTGCGCCGTGGCGCCGACCCGGACGCCGTTGTCGGCCGGGTCGAGGAGCGCGTGTCCGAGGTCAGTCCCAGCGTGCGCTTCATGCTCGGCACCGCCCTGTATGAGGCGGGCAACGCCTCGGCGGCCGAGGAGCAGTTCCGCGGGGTGCTCTCCCGCCAGCCCGAGAGCGACCCGGCGCGGCTCGCGCTGGCCGAGGCCCTCCTCAGCCAGTCCCGCCTCGAGGATGCGGCCGCGCTGGCGAGCGAGGTGCCCGACGGCTCGCCGCTCGCGCCGGCCGCTGCGCGCACCGAGCTGTTCGGGCTCGTGGCCGCCGCCTCGCCCGCGGGCGAGGCGCTGTCGCGGGCGGGCGCCCGTGGGCTGCCCGCCGCCGAGCTCGACCTGCTCGGCGCATGGGACGCCACGAGCGGCGACGGGGCGCTGCCGCCCTCGCTTCCGGCGGAGTCGGCCCCACTGCTCATGACCATGCTCGAGGCCCTGCTGCGGATCGAGGCGTTCGAGGCGTTCGAGCGGCTCGTGCCCGCCGTGGACCGCGTCGGCCTCGGCTGGCGCTCGCGCCGCGAGCTGCTGGGGTCGATGTACCTGCGTCGCGGCTTCCTCGAGTCGGCCGCCGACGAGTGGATCGCCGTCTGCCAGGACGGCGCGCCCGACGGTGACGCGCTGGTGGGCCTCGCGAAGGTGGCCGCCGCGCGCGGAATGGCCGACGACGCACTCGTGTTCGCCCAGGAGGCGGTCACGCTCGAGCCCGGCCGCCCGGACGCCGCCGGCCTCATGTCGCAGCTCGCGGGCGCGGCGTCGAGCTGAGCCCGATTTCGCTCAAGTCAGCGCCGGGCACGCCGATTAGCGACATGAGAAGTCATCCAAGGATGGATGGAACCCGATCTCCAGGAGGGAGAGCTTGATCGACTCCGGTGTGCCGATCGGGCCGCTCGACGCGGCCACTTTCCGCCCCCGTGCGGAACGCACCCCCGGCCAGGCCGGCGAGGGCGCCGACTTCGGCGTGACGCTGTCACGCGAGCTCGGCGGGCCGCCCGCCGAGCTGCGCGCGCAGGTGCGCGATGCCGCGCGCCGCTGGGAGGAGCTCCGCGCGATGGACCGCGAGCTGCACTTCGAGCAGGACGCCGCGAGCGGCCGCATCGTCGTGGAGGTGCGCGACCTCGAGGGCCGGGTGCTCGGCACCGTGACCCCGTCGAGTGCGCTGGAGATCGCCGCGGGGGCGCCGCTGCCATGATCGGCGTCGGCCTCACCGGCCTGGCCTCCGGGCTCGACACCGAGGCGATCATCGCCTCGCTGATCGCCGTCGAGCGCCAGCCGCGCGTGCGCCTGCAGGTGCGCGAGGACCAGGTGGAGGCGCGCCAGAGCGCGCTGCGCGACATCTCCTCGCGGCTCAAGAACCTCAGTTCCGCCGTCGCCGACCTGCGCTCGATCTCGGTCTGGGCTGACACCCAGACGGTGGAGACCAACGACGCCACGAAGATGACCGCGCGCCGGATCTCGGGCGCCGGTCCCGGCGGCTACCAGGTCGACGTCACCCAGCTCGCGCGCGCCGAGCAGCGCACCTTCGCCTACACGGCGAGCGGCTCGGCGAGCACGATCGACATCGACGGCGTGATCGTGGACGTGGCGGCCGACGCCACGCTCGACGACGTCGTGGCCGCGATCAACAGCAAGGCCGAGTCGCCGGTGTACGCCGTCAACGTGAGCGGCCAGCTGGTGATGTCGAGCAAGGAGGCGGGCGCGGCCAACGGCTTCACGGCCACGTCGTCCACGATCGTGGAGGACGCCGGGAAGGCGAAGGCGGGGCTCGACGCCCAGTTCAGCGTGGACGGCGGCGCGGTGCAGACCTCGTCCTCCAACGTCGTGACCACCGCGATCCCCGGCGTCGAGCTGACCTTCAAGGCCGTCACCGGCACCCCGATGGCCGTAACGGTGGGCGAGCCCGGCCCGGACAAGGCCAAGGTGAAGGAGAAGGTCGAGGCCTTCGTCGAGCAGTACAACTCGACGATCGACCTCATCCGGGCGAAGCTCGAGGAGGAGCGCGACCCGGCGGGCGATCCGCTGAAGGGGGTGCTGCGAAACGACTCCATGCTGAGCGGCCTGCTCAGCACGCTGCGCCAGGGGCTCACGGAGGCCTTCACCGGGAACCCCGCGGACCTGGACGAGCTCGCCGAGATCGGCATCTCCACCGGCGCGGCCACCGGCGACTCCGCCACGAGCGCCGACTCGCTCGCCGGCAAGCTCGTGCTCGACTCCGCCAAGCTCGACGCCGCGCTCGAGTCCAACCTGCTCGACGTCCGGCGGATGCTGGGCGGGATCAGCGGCACGGACGGCTTCGCCCAGCGCTTCGAGGGCATCATCGACCCCGTCACCCAGACGGGCGGCACGCTCGACAGCCGCATCGACTCCGCGGACTCCGAGCTCGACCGCATCCGCGACTCGATGGACCGCCTCGACCTGCGCCTCGAGGCGCGCGAGGCGCGCCTGCGGGCGCAGTTCGCCACGCTCGAGCGGCTGCTCTCCCAGAGCCAGGCGCAGGGTCAGTGGCTGAGCGGGCAGATCGCCTCCCTGCCGGATCTCAACTCCAACTAGCTGAGTGATTTCGCGGTTGGTTGTGCCGCTTTCGCCGCGTCGTGGTTTGGCGAGGCGCGGCCGGGTTGGCAGTGAGTGAGGTCGGGCCTGCCGGCGTGCAGGCCGAGCCGTGCGGACTTTGCGACCCATACGGTGGTCAACTCCGCACGGTCGCGGCGGGGCAACACATCTCGCCCTCGCGCGCCACGCAGCGCCTCAACCTTCCGCGCCTGTGTCCGATGACCCTGGGTGAGTGAACGCCCAGGCTTCCGTCCAGGCTTACAAGGAGAGCAGCGTGCTCACGGCGCCGCCCGAGCGGCTCGTGGTGATGCTCTACGACGGCGCGCTGCGTTTCCTCGCGCGCGCCGCGGTGGCGATGCGCGAGGACGGGCCCGTGGCCGCCGCCAAGCCCATCCAGCGCACCCAGGCCATCCTCGAGGAGCTGCTCTCCACGCTCGACCACGAGCAGGGCGGCGAGGTGGCGGAGCGCCTCCAGGCCATCTACGTGTTCTGCCTCCGCGCGCTGGCGGAGGCCCAGGTCGAGCGCGATGCCGGCAAGATCGACCAGGTGGCCGGCCTGCTGCGCGAGCTGCGCGACGCCTGGGCCCAGATCTGCAGCTCGTGAGCCTTCGGCAGTACGAGGAGCTGGTGCGCTTCGCCGAGCGCGAGCTGGAGCTGGCGCGGGCGGGTCAGCTCGACGAGGTGTCCGAGCTGCAGGAGCGCCGCACCGCGCACGTGGCCCTCTTGCCGTCGTATCCGCCGGCGGAGGCGCGGACCGCCCTGGAGCGCGCCGCCGCCCTGCAGCGTGAGACGACCGTCGTGCTCGCGATGGGCGCCCGCTCGGCCGTAGACACCCTGCGCAAGGTGGACCGCGGTCGCGTGGCCGCGCGCTCGTACGCCCCGGCGGGCGGTGCCCCGCAGGGGACGCTCGACCGGTCTGCCTGAGGCGGGGCTAAAGCCTCGCGGGCCTCTGCCGATCATCGGGATGACCCCCACGGATGGGCGGTCGAGGTGTCCAGGGACGGACCGCCACGAGGCTTGCCGTCCATGACCCTTTTCGACACCACCCAGATCGCGCTCGAGCGAGCGATGAGCGGAGCCACGCTCCGCCACTCGGTGCTCGCCTCCAACCTGGCGAACGCGAACACGCCGGGCTACCGGCCGATGGACGTGGACTTCCACTCCGCCCTGCAGGAGGCGCTCCAGTTCGGATCACGGGCGATCGAGGCCGCCGAGATCGCTCCCGCCCCGTCGGGCGACGGCGTCATGCGCGCCGACGGCAACGGCGTGGATGTGGACGTGACCTCCGCGCACCTCGCCGAGAACGGGCTCGAGCTGAGCGCCATCACCCAGGTCGCGGGTGCGCGCCTGGACGTCCTCCGCTACGCGCTGGGCACGCGCTGATGGGGCTCTTCGACGCCATCGACATCTCGGGCAGCGGACTCTCGGCCGAGCGCCTGCGGATGGACGTCACGGCCGAGAACCTGGCCAACGCGAACACCACGCGCGCTCCCGGCGGCGGCCCCTACCAGCGCAAGTCGGTGGTGCTGGAGCAGCAGGGGGGCGGCGGCTTCGGCGCCGCGCTCTCCCAGGCCCGCGGCGTGCAGGTGGGCGGGATCGTGGAGGACGCTGCGCCGCCGCGGCGCATGCACGACCCCGGCCATCCCGACGCCGATGCCGACGGCTACGTGGCCATGCCCAACGTGAACCCCGTGACCGAGATGGTGGACCTGATCACCGCGTCGCGCGCCTACGAGGCCAACGTCACCGCGATGCAGACCGCGAAGACGATGTTCTCCAAGACGCTGGAGATCCTGCGCTGATGCCGCTCCCGATCGATCCCAGCTTCGCCGTCGCCGGCCCCGAGTGGTCGATCGCGCCGGCGGGCGCGTCCGCTCCCGCGCCCGCCTCGGGCGGCTCCGGCGAGGGCGACTTCGGTGGCATGCTCGCCCAGCAGATCTCCCACCTCGAGCAGCTCCAGACCGA
This sequence comes from Thermoleophilaceae bacterium, assembly GCA_040901445.1. GTDB lineage: Bacteria > Actinomycetota > Thermoleophilia > Solirubrobacterales > Thermoleophilaceae > JBBDYQ01. The sequence continues at coordinate 115,459 of JBBDYQ010000025.1, forward strand.
CGCCTCGCAGGCGTCGCGCGAGCTGGCCACCGGCACGGCCACCGACCTCCCGTCGGTGGTCAACGCGGTGGAGCGCGCGAAGCTCTCGATGGAGGTCGCCTCGACAATCCGCACGAAGTCCGTTGAGGCCTTCCAGGAGATCTTCAGGACCCACATCTGATGACCGGCGCCCGCTCCCTCCTCGTGAACGTGACCCCGCGCGGGCGCATCGTGCTGGTCGCCTGCGCGGTCGGCATCCTGTTGCTGGCCTTCTTCATGTTCCGGATGGCCACCGCGCCCAGCTACTCCACGATCGTGAGCGGCGTCGACCCGGCGGACACCGGCAAGATGACCGCGGCGCTGGACGAGCAGGGCATCGGCTACGAGCTCCAGAACAACGGCACCGCGCTGGCCGTCGAGAAGGCGCAGGTGCCCAAGGCCCGCATCGCGCTCGCCGAGACCGGCCTGACCGGCGGCGACAAGCCCGGCTTCGAGCTCTTCGACGACCAGAAGCTCGGCGCCAGCGACTTCCAGCAGCAGGTGACCTACCAGCGCGCGCTCGAGGGCGAGGTGGCTCGCACCGTCGGCCAGGTGGACGGCGTGGCGGCCGCGCAGGTGCAGCTCACCCTGCCAGAGGACCAGCTCTTCTCCGAGGAGGCCAAGCCGGCCACCGCCGCGGTGCTGCTGCAGGCAGGGGGTGGCGCACTCGACCCGGCCGCCGTGCGCGGCATCGCCCGGCTGGTGTCGTCGTCGGTCGAGGGCCTGAAGCCCTCCAACGTGACCATCACCGACCAGAGCGGCCAGCTGCTGTGGCCCACCGGCGACGGCGAGGGCTCCATGAGCGCGGGCACCAAGCAGGCCGCCGAGGCGCGCGTGGAGCGCGAGCTGGAGGGCAGCCTCAACGCGCTTCTCCTGCGCACCCTCGGCCCGAACAAGGGCCAGGTGCAGGTGCAGGCCGACGTGAACGCGAACGAGGCCACCGAGGACCGCCTGGAGTACGAGGACGAGGGAACCCCGCTCAAGCAGCGCACCGAGACCGAGCAGCTCGAGGGCGGCGGCGCGGGCGGGGGCGGCGCCGCGGGCGCCGAGGGCAACATCCCCACCTTCGCCCAGGGCGGGGGCGGCGCCTCGAACTACGACCGCGAGTCCGAGGAGACCGACTTCGGCGTGGACAAGACCGTGACCCGCACCCGCATCGCTCCCGGGTCCGTGGAGGGCCTCGACGTTGCCCTGGTGCTCGACAAGACGGTGCCTCCGGCTGACGTCACCGCGCTCGAGGAGGCGGTGGCCGGCGCGGCGGGTGTCGACGAGGAGCGCGGCGACACCCTGACCGTCAGCCAGATCGAGTTCGCCGCGATCCCCAAGCCCGAGGAGACCGGCGGCCCGATCGGCGCCGCGCTCGACCCGGCCAAGTACGCGGCGCTGGGCCTGGGCACGCTCATCTTCCTCGTGCTCGTGGCGCGCCACCTGCGCCGTCGCGAGGACGACGAGATCGGCGCCTCCCCGGTGTGGCTGCGCGAGCTCGAGACGCCCACGACGCTGGCCGAGCTGGAGCGCTCCGAGCCGGCCTACAGCGGGCGCACGGTGCCGGCGCCCAACCGCCTCCACGACGACATCGAGGGCATGGCCGAGCGCGACCCCGACCGTGTGGCGCAGCAGGTGCGCGCCTGGATGAACGAGGCCTGACGCGATGGCCGACGCGGTTGTCACCGACAGCCTGGAGACGCCGGACGAACAGCCCGCCACCGCCATGCTGCCGGCCCGCACGACCCGGCTCAAGCTCGAGGGCAGGAAGAAGTCCGCCGTGCTGCTGGTGAGCCTCGGGCCCGAGAAGGCGGCCGAGATCTTCCGCCACCTGCGCGAGGAGGAGATCGAGGAGCTCTCGCTCGAGATGGCCAAGCTCCGCGAGGTGCCGTCGGAGACCGTGGACTCGATCTACGAGGAGGTCATCGAGAACGCCGCCGCCTACAGCTACTTCGCCGAGGGCGGGGTGGCGTACGCGAAGGACGTCCTCGAGCGCTCGCTGGGCCCGGAGCGCGCGCAGGAGATAATCGGGCGCCTGTCCGCAGTGATCGAGATGCGGCCGTTCGAGTTCCTGCGCCGCACCCCGCCCGAGCAGATCCACGCCTTCCTCCGCAACGAGGCCCCGCAGACCATGGCGCTCGTGATCGCCAATCTCCACACCACGCTGGCGGCGCAGGTCCTCTCCCAGCTCGACGACGCCGAGCAGGCCGAGGTGGCGCTGCGCATCGCGCGCATGAGCGAGACCTCGCCGGAGGTCATCAAGGAGGTCGAGCAGGTCATCCGCCAGAAGCTCTCCAACGTGCTCTCCCAGGAGTACGCGGCGGCGGGCGGCGTCAAGTCCCTGGCGGAGATCCTCAACAACGCCGACCGCCCCACCGAGCGCAACGTGCTCGAGAACCTCGCCCAGCGCAACCAGGAGCTGGCGGACGAGATCCGCGCCCTGCTGTTCGTGTTCGAGGATGTCGTCAAGCTCGACGACCGCGCCGTTCAGCAGGTGCTCAAGGAGATCGACACCAAGGACCTCGCGCTGGCGCTGCGCGGCGTGGCCGACGACGTGCGCGAGAAGGTGCTGGCCAACATGTCGCAGCGCGGCGCCGAGATGCTGACGGACGAGATCGAGTACATGCCCCCGCAGCGGCGCGCAGTGGTCGAGGAGGCGCAGGGCCGCATCGTCGCCGAGATCCGCCGGCTCGAGGAGTCGGGCGCGCTGGTGATCTCGCGCGGGTCGGGCGAGGGGGACGACGAGCTCGTCGTCTGACGTGGTGGACGCCTTCGCATTCGAGCAGCTGGCCCCGGCCGCGCCCACGGTGGAGCGCGCCGGCGCCGCGCTGGACGACGAGACCATCGCCACGCTGCGGGCCGCCGTGCAGGCCGAGTCGGTGCAGGCCGCGGAGGCCCTGCGGGCCGACGCGCGCGAACAGGGAAGGCGCGAGGGCCTGGAGGCCGCGCGCGTGGAGCTCGAGTCCGCCGCCCAGGCGCTGGCCGCCGCGTTGGCCGAGGTGGCCGAGGAGCGCCGCGCCAGCACCGACGTGCTCGAGCGCGAGGCCGTGGAGCTGGCGCTGCACATCGCCGAGAAGGTCCTCTGCGGCACCCTCGAGGTGCAGCCCGAGCGCGTGCTCGACGTGGTCCGCGGCTCGCTGCGGCGCGTGGTGGACCGCGAGCGTGTGACCGTGCTGGTGAATCCGGGCGACCTGGAGCTGGTGCGCGACGCCGCCGGCTCGCTCACGGGCGCGCTCGGCGGCATGGGGCGGCTGGAGATCTGTGAGGAGCGCCGCGTCGCGCCCGGCGGCTGCGTGCTGCGCACCGTCGACGGCGAGATCGACGCGCGGGTCGGCGAGCAGCTCGACCGCGCGCGCGAGCTGATGGAAGCGGAGCTCGGAGGGTGAGCGTCCCTACGCTCGCCGGCGCCGGAGACGCCGTGCGGCGCGCCGACCTGCAGCGCCGCCACGGCCGCGTGCGCGACCTCATCGGCCTCGTCGTCGAGGCCACCGGCGTGGAGGCCGAGGTGGGCGAGGTCTGCATGGTGGAGACGGGTCGCGACCAGCCGCCGGTGCCCGCCGAGGTGGTGGGCTTTCGCGGCTCGCGCACTCTCCTCATGCCCCTCGGCGACATGCACGGCATCGGCCCCGGCAAGCCGGTGACCGCAACCGGCGAGCCCTTCCGCGTGAACGCCGGGGACGGCCTGCTCGGGCGCGTTGTCAACGGCCTGGCGCAGCCCATCGACGGCCTCGGCCCTCTGCCCCCGGGGCGTCCGCGCTCCACCATCGCCCGTCCTCCCGACCCGCTGGAGCGGCCGCGGATCACCGAGCGCGTGGCGCTCGGGGTGCGCGCGCTCGACACACTCGTGCCCTGCGGCCGCGGCCAGCGCCTGGGCATCTTCGCCGGCTCGGGAGTGGGCAAGTCCTCCCTGCTCGGCATGATCGCCCGCTCGACCTCGGCGGACGTGAACGTGATCGCGCTGGTGGGCGAGCGCGGCCGCGAGGTGCGCGAGTTCGTGGAGCGCGACCTCGGCGACGCCCTGGAGCGCAGCGTGGTGGTGGTGGCCACCTCGGACGAGCCCGCGCTGGTGCGGATCAAGGCGGCATTCGCCGCCACCGCGATCGCGGAGCACTTCCGCGACGAGGGCGCCCACGTGATGCTGATGATGGACTCGGTCACGCGCTTCGCCATGGCGCAGCGCGAGGTGGGCCTCGCCATCGGAGAGCCGCCCGCCACACGCGGCTACACGCCGTCCGTATTCGCCCTGCTGCCGCGCCTGCTCGAGCGCTCCGGCACCGCGCCAAAGGGCTCGATCACCGGCCTCTACACGGTGCTCGTGGACGGCGACGACATGAACGAGCCGATCGCCGACGCGGTGCGCTCGATCCTGGACGGCCACTGCGTGCTCACCCGCCGCCTTGCCCACGCCGGCCATTACCCGGCGATCGACGTGCTGCAGAGCGTTTCGCGGCTCCAGTCGGAGATCGCCCCGGACGGGACGCAGGCCGCCGGCCAGGAGGTGCGCCGGCTGCTGGCCGCCTACCGGGAGAAGGAAGACCTCATCTCGATCGGCGCGTACCAGGGAGGGACCGACCCGGCGGTGGACGCCGCCATCGCGCTGCGACCCCGGATCGACGCCTTTCTGCGCCAGCGCGCGGAGGACGGCAGCGACCTCGCGGCGGCCGACGGCCTGATCTGTGAGATCGCCGCCGCCGTGGACGTCCTGCCGGCGGAGGCCGCGGCGCCCGTCGACGAAAGTGCTTCAGGGCCTCCGCCCGTGGCGCCCGGTCCGGCGGCCATACCGCCGCTCCAGTTGCAGGTCTGAGGCACCCGTTGCTTCAGGGATCGTCCGGCCTGCCGATGAAGAAGGCCAGGATGTCGCGCGTCCGCGTCATCGACTTCCGGCGGCCGTCGAAGTTCCCCCGGGAGCAGGTACGGCGGCTTCAGCATGCCCACGAGGCCTTCTGCCGCTCCGCCGCCACGCGGCTGTCGGCCGAGCTGCGCGGCGCCGTGCGCCTCGCCGTGTCCGGCGCGGACCAGCTTCCCTGGGTGGCCGCCATCGAGGAGGCGCCCTCCGACGCGCTGGTGGCCGTGCTCGAGCTCGAGCCGCACGGCAAGCACGTGGCGCTCGTCGTGGAGCTGCCGCTGGCCGCCTGCGTCGTGGACCGGATGCTCGGTGCCGGCTCGCAGGCCCGCACGGAGGCGCCCGGCGGCCTCACCGACGTCGAGGTGGCCATCCTGCGCCGCGGCATCACGAGTCTCGTGGAGCCGCTCTCGAGCACCTGGCTCGACCTCTCCGGGGCCTCACTCAAGCTCGAGGAGATCGAAAGCTCCCCGGTGTCCGTCCAGCTCGCCCCGCCGAGCGAGCCCACGCTGGTGATCGAGATCGCCATGACCGTGGCCGACGTCGAGTCGCGCCTGCTCCTGCTGCTGCCGCACCGCTCCGTGGACGCCGTCCTGAAGCGCGTCTCGCGCGCCGACGAGGACCGCAGCGCCGACGACGGCAGCTGTGAGGAGGCCGTGCGCAACGCGATGCAGGCCGTGGAGGTCGAGCTGCGCGCCGAGGCCGGCGCCGTCCAGATGCCGCTGTCGGCCGTGCAGGACCTCAAGCCGGGAGACATGCTGCGGCTCAAGCGCCGCGCCGACGAGGGCGTGATCCTGCGGGCCGGCGACGTCGCCGCCTACGTGGCCGCCCCCGGCCGCAACGGCCGCTCCCGCGCGGTGCAGGTGCGGCGGAGGTCGTCGTGAACAGCGAGGACATGCTCGACGTCGAGGTCCGCGTGTCCGCGGAGCTGGGCCGCGCCCGGCTGCCCGTGGGCGAGGTGCTGGACCTGAGCTCGGGCGCAGTCGTGGACCTCGACCGCGAGGCCGACGCCCCCGTCGACGTGTACGTGAACGGCATGCTGTTCGGCAGCGGGCGGCTCGTGGCGGTGGACGGCGAGTGGGCCGTGCGCCTCGAGGCCGTCGAGCAGCCCGGCGCCTAGAGCAGCGCCGCGATGTCGGCGGCGACCGATGCCGGCTCGTCGCGCGTTTGTGACGGTTCGGTTCGAACAGGCGTCCAGGCCGGCTACAAACCGGGGCGCGGGGGCCGATCACCCCGGGCGTGACCCGTCCCTTCCAGTTCCGGCTGGAGCGCGTCCGTGCGCTGCGTGAGCGTGCGGAGGACTCTGCCAAGGAGGAGCTCGCCGCTTCGCTGTCGTATCGCCTCAAGGGCGAGGCGATGCTGCGCGCGGCCGCCGACCGCATGTCCGGCGCGCAGGATGCCTGCCGCTCCGACGAGGGTCGCACGGCCACCGGCGAGCAGCTCATGGCGCTGCAGTCCTACCTGGAGAGCACGGAGCGGGCGCGCATCGCCGCGGCCGAGGACCTGACGAGGCGCGAGGCCGATGTCGAGGATCGGCGCGGGAAGCTGATAGCGGCCGCGCGCGAGCGCCAGGCGCTCGAGCGACTCAAGGAGCGCCGCCGCGCCGATCACCGGCTGGAGGAGAGTCGCAGCGAGAACGCCGCGCTCGACGAGATGGCCACGGCGCTGCACCGGCGCAAGGAGGCGCTGCGATGAGCGTCGCCGCCGCCGTCGCCCGCGTCGCCGAGATCGACGCCATGATCGGCCGCGCCGCCGGGGCTCCCGCCTCCGCCGGCCCCGGCTTCCAGCAGCAGCTCGCCGCCGCCCAGGCGGCGCCCGCCGCGCAGTCCGCGGCCGGCGTGCCCGGCGCCGCGGGCGCGAACACTCCCTTCGGCGCCGAGATCGACGCGGCCGCCGCGCGCCACGGACTCGACCCGGCGCTGCTGCGCGGCCTCATTCGCGCCGAGTCCGGCTTCAACCCCAACGCGGGCAGTCCCGCGGGCGCCCAGGGCCTGGCCCAGCTCATGCCCGGCACCGCCCGCTCGCTGGGCGTGACCAACCCGCTGGACCCCGTGCAGTCGATCGAGGGCGGGGGGCGCTACCTGCGCCAGCAGCTCGATCGCTTCGGTGGCGACGAGCGCCTGGCGCTGGCTGCGTACAACGCCGGTCCGGGCGCCGTGCAGCGCCATGGCGGCGTGCCGCCGTATGCGGAGACGCAGAACTACGTCCAGAAGGTGCTCGGCTACGCCGCGGAGTACCGCTCGGCTGCCCCGGCGGCGGCTGCCCCGGCTGCGCTTGCCCCGGCCACGGCTCTTCCGAGCCCGGCCGGATCCACGTCCCTTCCCTACCCGGTGACCTGAACATGACCACTGAACGAATCGCAGCCCCGCCCCCCAGCACCGGGGCGCCGCCCGGGAGACGGGCGGCGGAGGCCAAGGGCGATCCCTTCGGGGCGCTCCTGGACCTCCACCAGGCCCGGTCCGCCAAGGCGGAGGGCACACACCGGCGAGGCCCCGACGCGGCCCCGCAAGAGGAGAAGCCCACCGGAGGCGAGGATGCTCCGGGTGCCGCCCGCGACAACTGCGGCCCGTCCGGCCGTGACGAGGTGCGCGGCGGAGAGGGCGACGGCCACGACTGCCACGGTCGCGAGGGCAAGGTTCACTCGGGCGAGGGCCACGACGGCCACGGCGAGGGCAAGGGACAAGGCCACGACTGCCAGGACGGCGAGGCCGCCGTGGCGGTGGAGGCCCCGGCCGCCACGCCGGCGCAGCCCGCGGTTCCCGCGCCGCCGGCCGCCGGCACGGGCGCGACGACGCCGGCCCAGCCCGCCACGCCGGGCGCCGGCCGGGCGCCGGCCACGGGCCAGGCGCCCGCACAGCCGGGCGCCGCCATCACGCCCGCGACCGTGCCGGGCGAGGCCGGCGCCTCGGTTCCCGTCACTGCTGCTGTGAACGGTCAGCCCGCCGCGGCGAGCGCGGAGGCCAAGGCCGTCGCGGTCGGCGGCCAAGTCGCCGCGGCGCCGGCGGAGGCGAAGGCGACTGCAATCAACGGTCAGCCTGCCGCGGCCACCGCGGAAGCCCGCCCGGGCACCACGACCGTGCGCCCCGAGGCTGCCGCAGCCCCGGCCGTGCCCGCCACCCCGGCCCAGCCGGCCGGCGGCAACGCCGCGGGCCATGGCGGCGGCGCCGGCACCCAGCCCGAGCAGAAGGCCATGCCCGCACAGCCGGCTCCGGCCGCCACGCAGGGGCAGCCTGCGAGCCAGGCCCAGCCGGCCGCCCAGGCCCAGCCCGCCGCCCAGGCCCAGCCCGCCGCCCAGGCCCAGCCGGCCGCCCAGGCCCAGCCCGCCACGCCCGCACAGCCCGCCGCCCCGGCGCAAGCCCAGGCCCCGACCGCCCCTGCGCCCACCGGACCCGGCGGCGCCCGGCTGGACCAGGCCGTGGAGTCGGTCCAGGCCGTCATCCGCCTCGGCGCCGCCCGGGGCGTGGGCCAGGCGCGCATCGCGCTCAGCCCCGCCGAGCTCGGCGGAATCGAGATCCGGCTGCGCTCGTCCGCGGCGGGTGTGGTCGCCATGGTCGTGGCGGACTCCCCGGAGGCGGCCCAGCTGCTCCAGAGCGCGGCGGACGACCTCCGCCGCTCGCTCGACGCGCAGGGGATCGACCTGCTGCGCCTGGACATCGGCACGGCCGCTGACGAGCGCGCCGCCGGCGAGGGCGCCGCAGCCGGCGACGAGGCCTCTGCCGAGGGCGCCGCCACGGGCGACGACCTCGACTCCTCCGAGGCCGAGGCGGACGCCGACGCCGACGCCGACACCACCATCCAGCTCCCGAACGGCGTCCTCGTGGACGTCCTCGCCTAGGAGGCACAGCCATGCCCATGAACATCGGCGCAACCACGAGCGACACCAGCTCGGTGACCTCAGCGGTCCAGCAGGCGCCCGGCCTGGGCAAGGACGACTTCCTCAAGCTGCTCGTCGGGCAGCTGCGCAACCAGAACCCGATGGACCCGACGGGCAGCCAGGACTTCATCCAGCAGATGACGATGTTCTCGACGCTCGAGCAGGTCACGAACATGGCCGCGGCCGGGCAGCGCACCGAGGGCGCGCTCGCCACCCAGCAGGCGGTGGACCTGATCGGGCGGAACGTGACCTACGTCAAGGCCGACGGCTTGACCGCGCAGGGCGTGGTGGAGCGTGTGAGCTTCGCCGACGGCATCGCGCAGCTCACGATCGGCGGCGAGACGGGCATCGAGCCGGGCGCGGTGACGGAGGTCTCGTGACCGGCCCGCTGCACAACCCCGCATTGCTGCCGCCCGGGGCGGTCGCTCCCGCCGGCGCCCCGGCGGCGCCTGCCGGCGCGGCGCGCGCCCAGCGGCCGGAGGGCCCGTCGTTCGCCGAGGTGCTCAGCCGCCAGACGGAAGGCGTGCAGTTCTCCAAGCATGCCCTGCAGCGGGTGGAGCGCCGCGGCATCGAGCTCGACGGGACCACCGTCGCGCGGCTCGAGGACGGCGTGGACCGCGCCGCTGGCAAGGGTGCCCGCGACGCAGTGGTCTTCGTGGACGGAACCGCCTTCGTGGTGGCCGTCAAGAATCGCACCGTCGTAACGGCGGTGAACGCCGAGCACATGCGCGAGCACGTGTTCACCAACATCGACAGCGCCGTGATCGCATGACGCGCAAGCGGCGCACCAGCAACCAATCCGGCCGGACCTCGCCGAGGAGGCCGGGACATCGAAAGGACGTGATGCCCCGATGATGCGAGGCATGTTCTCCGCGATCAGCGGACTGAAGACCCACCAGATCATGCTTGACGTGGTGGCGAACGACATCGCCAACGTCAACACGGTCGGCTACAAGGGCGGTCGCACGACGTTCAAGGACTCGCTCTCCCAGCTGCAGACCGGCGCCACGGCGCCGGGCGGCGGCCAGGCCGGCGCGAACGCCGCCCAGGTCGGCCTGGGCGTGCAGCTCGGCGCCATCGACAACGTGATGAACAACGGCGCGTTCCAGTCCACCGGCAACGTCACCGACGTGGCCATCCAGGGCGACGGCTGGTTCCGCGTGGGCTCGGGGACGCCGCCGGCGCTGCCGGCCTCGTTCCAGTACACGCGTGCCGGCAACTTCACGTTCAACGCGTTGGGCGACCTGACCACTCAGGACGGCTACTACGTGGTGGGCCGCACCGCTGCCGGCGGCGGCACCGACACCTACCTCAACGTGCCGCCCGGCTCGAGCGACGTCGCGATCGGGCAGGACGGCGCCCTGAGCTACATCCCGAGCGGCGGTGGCGCCCGCGTGACGGCGGGCTTCATCTCGCTGTCCGGCTTCGCGAACGAGGCCGGGCTCCAGCGCGTGGCGGGCAACCGCTGGCTCGAGAGCCCGGCGTCGGGCGCGGCCACCGTGGGCACCCCCGGCGGCAATTTCGGCACCACGGTGTCGGGGACGGTGGAGATGTCCAACGTGGACCTGGCCACGGAGTTCACCGAGATGATCAGCGCGCAGCGCGGCTTCCAGGCCAACTCGCGCGCGATCTCGGTCTCCGACGAGATGCTCCAGGAGCTCGTGAACCTGAAGCGCTAGCAGGCGCTCACAAGACCGCGGCGCCGGGGGGGGGGGGGGGGGGGGCCCCCCCCCCCC